>JANTGZ010000080.1 GCA_024762675.1 Thermodesulfobacteriota bacterium
GCCGACCGGGTGGTTGGGGTCGAACATCATGAAACAACTAAAACCAGCTGGGTCGGGGCGCGGGGGCGCTCATATCGCATGGCTAACCCCGGACTTGGTGATTTACCGATTATCGGTTCCCGTAATAAACCACAACCAGAAAAAATTATCGGCATAAAACCTGACATAATTCTTTTGGGAAGCGGCGGTGAGCGTCTCGCTGGCCAGCTTGAACGCCAGACCGGAATTCCGGTAGTTGTCGTTGAGAGTGGTGATTTAGGCGGGAGTAAACCGCGCTTTTATAGCTCTTTACATTTAATCGGCAAACTTTGCGGAGTTGAAAAACGCAGTCAGGAGGTTACTGATCAGATTGAAACCCAGATAGCTGAACTGGCCCGCAGGACTCAAGAACTCTCTCCGGCTGAACGTAAAAGAGTCTATATCGGCGGTCTCCAGTTTAAGGTTGCTCATGGCATTCTTGGGACCAGCCGCAGCTATCCCCCTTTTGAGATGGTTAAAGCCGATAATGTGGTCGATAAACTGACCGTTAAACGCAAACTTATCAGGGGCCGCTTTTCAATAAAAAAAGAGACCTTTATCAACCTTGATCCGGAGGTGCTCTTTATTTGTGAGAGCGGCTTAGGAATGGTTACAAAAGAGCTTGAGGAACCGCTTTATCAAAATCTTACGGCTCGCCATAGCGATCAGATATATCTACTTATGCCGCACTATTACGGAGCCGACCCGGCAACCGTTTTGAGCGAAGCCTGGTATATTGGTAAAGTTCTCTATCCGGAACGTTTCCAGGATATTGAAATCGCTGATTTGGCTGACCAACTCTATACTTTTTTCGTCGGCCGGCCGCTTTATAAAGAGATGGCTGAAATATTCGGCGGCTTTACTAAATTGTCGGAGCTTGGATGCTCTCAATAAGCCGACTCTACAATAATCATCGGCGTCGACGACTCTTCTGGTTAGGGTTGTTCGGCTTACTTCTTTTGCCCGCAGCTTACTATATTATGCTGAGCGGCGCGGCCGAGATCTCCCATCGTCAACTCTGGGAGAGTTTGCTCGCCGCCAAAGAGGGTTCAGCCCAATTAGTTGTCTGGCAAATTCGCCTGCCCCGATTGGTTGGAGCTCTGTTGGGAGGTGCCAGCCTGGCTTTGGCCGGTACGGTTTTACAGGCCGTCCTGAAAAATCCTCTGGCTGCGCCTACAACTTTGGGCATTGCTCAAGGTGCCGCCTTTGGTGCCGCCTTAGGCATAACCTGTTCCGGTATGCGGACCTCATTACCCGATCTGCAAGGCGGTTTCAGCGGCCTTGATGAATCAACTATGATCAGCTTTTTTGCTTTTACATTTTCACTCTTGACCACTTTTATCATTATTCTTCTGACTCGTCTGCGGCGGGCGGGAAAAGAGTCAATCATCTTGGCCGGGGTCGCTCTAAGCTCTCTTTTTATGGCCGGGACAACCTTTCTTCAGTATTTTGCCGACGAAACCCAGCTCGCCATGATTGTCCACTGGACCTTTGGCGACCTGGCCCGGGCTTCGTGGCCGGAACTCTATTTGATGGGCTTTGTTACAATCTTGTCGATGGCCTATTTTTTCGCAAACCGGCTTAACTATAACGCCCTTTTAGCCGGTGATGAGGTTGCCCAAAGCCTGGGCGTAAATGTTGTGCGATTACGTCTTGTGACAATGTCGGTAGCCTCTCTGGCAACTGCTGTAACCGTTACTTTTTTTGGTATTTTGGGTTTTGTCGGTCTCATTGCCCCGCATATGGGCCGCCGCCTGGTCGGTTCCGATAACCGCTACCTTTTGCCTCTTGCCGCTGTTTTGGGAGCTCTGATCCTTATCTTTGCTGATATTTCAGGTCAATCTCTGCTTGATCCGGTCGCTCTTCCGGCCGGAGTAATTACCTCTTTTCTCGGGACTCCGGTCTTTCTGTTGCTTCTTTTCGGCCGTGGGAGATCTTGAGGATGGGGGTTGAACTTAAAGATTTGTCATTTGACTACGGTGGCCGGCAGGTGCTGGATAAAATCTCATCGCGATTGACGGCGGGACACATTCATGCCGTTCTCGGAGTCAACGGGGCGGGCAAATCGACCCTGATCAAATTGCTGGCCGGTTTTCTGAAACCGCTCGGAGGTTCGGTTTTCCTGGATCAAGATAATCTGAATGGGCTCTCTTTAAATCAGATCGCCCGGCGTATCGCTTATGTTCCTCAACAACAGCAACTTAGCGACCTGACGGTCAGCGATTACCTTATGTTGGGCCGTAAACCCCACCTGCGCTGGCAGCCCGGTAGAGCCGATGAGGAAATTGTCTTCGCTATTTTAGAAAAACTTCACCTCAAATCTCTGGCCCTGCGCCCGCTTTATAAATTAAGTGGAGGTGAGTTGCAAAAAACCGCTATTGCCCGGGCTCTGGTTCAGGATCCGGAAATCCTTCTACTTGATGAGCCGACCAGCAGTCTGGATCTGAAAAATCAGCTTGAAGTTATGGAGATAATTGTTCGAGAGACCATAGACAACAACCTGACTACCATTATCACCATGCATGATGTCAACCTGGCTTTGCGTTTTGCCGAAAGTTTTCTGCTTATGAGAGAGAGGAAAATTTTAGCCTTTGGTGGTCTTGATATAATGACTAAAAAAAATCTTTCCGAGCTATATGACATCAAAGTTCAGCTTCACAAACTTGGAGAGGGTCTGCTGGTGACACCGGAGTAGGGGAAGCTTTAATCTCCTGTAAACGATTCTTTCTGACCGTTTTTTAAATTTGCAATTTAAACAAGAGAGTAAAACCTATGGATTCAGCAAAAAATAGAATTGGTCGCTTTTACGGTATAGGAACCGGGCCTGGTGATCCCGGTCTCTTGACTTTAAAGGGGGCTGAGAGATTACGAAAGGTCAACGTGATTTTTGCCGCTGCGGCTCGTGATAAGAAGAGTTTTGCCGGAGGTGTTATTGATGCCTTGGGCGGTTGTTCAGCGCAGCGGATTAGCCTACCTTTTACGATGGCCAAGGTGATGGCCGATCGTGAGCAGCAGTGGATCAGCAACGCCAGAACCATTGTCACGGAGCTTGAGAAAGGTCATGATTGTGCCTTCGTAACCATTGGCGACCCTCTGCTCTATAGCACCTACAGCTATCTTTTACGCGAAATTGTCGCTCTTTTACCGAAAGTAGAAATTGAGACCATTCCCGGCATCATGGCATTTCAGGATCTTATCAGCCGTTTCAACTTGCCGACGGTTGAAGATCGTGAGAGTTTGCTGATTACTCCGGCCTGGGGCCGCGACCAAAATTTTTCCGCTAAACTAAAACAGGCTGATACAGTGGTCTTAATGAAAACCTCCGCTTTCCGATCGGAGCTTATGAGCGAGCTTGATGAAGCAGGTTTTGATGGTGAGCTTCTTTATGGGGCTCAACTTGGTCAAGAGCGAGAGGACCTTCGTCGAGGTGCTACGGCTATAAAGGAGGCTCCGGATGAGTATCTTTCGATGGTTATTGCTAAACGCCGGGCTGAACGACAGCCTGTCAATATGAAAAGGGAGAGCAGAGATGAGTAAGCAGATAGATGATCTTTTGGAGAATATTGAATGGCAGATGTCCGGGGTTGAAATTGAGGATGAGAGTTTTCTTCGAATTGAAGAGGGACTTATGGATTTCCAGAAAACGGTTGATCCAGCCATCTATCGTATCGGTCGGCGTTTGGTTCACACGACAGCAGATTTCGCGATTGTCGATGACCTCTGTTGGAAATCCGATCCGGTTGCCGCGGGACTTAACGCATTACGGGATAAAGCGCCGATCTATTGCGACTCATCGATGATTAGAAGCGGAATCTCTTTGGCCCGACTTAAAAAAGTCAACAATAACTATACTTCTGATGATGTTCATTGTCTGGTTGCCGACCCTCAGGTTGTCAAAGAGGCCGGAGAGAGAGGACAGGCCCGCTCGCTGGTCGCGGTTGAGAAGGCGAAAGAGATTATTGACGGCGGAATTGTTCTGATCGGCAATGCGCCTCTGGCTCTGGCCGGAATAATTCGGCTGTTGGCTGAAGAGAATATCAAACCCAGGTTGATCATCGGCATGCCGGTTGGCTTTGTCCATGTCATCGAGTCGAAAGAGCTGGTTCTGGCTACAGATATCCCGCAGGTGGTCATTAAGGGGCGACGCGGCGGCAGTTCCCTGGCGGTAGCCACTCTGCACGCAATTATTGAATCTGCATCCAGTTAAGGTGATGACAAAAAAAACTCATAACTCTCAATTAAAACGCGGCTTTTCAACCGGTGCCTGTGTCGCGGCAGCAACCGTTGGAGCCTGGTTGAGTTTAAATAAAAAAGGTTCCGAAAATCCGGTCGAGATCCTTTTCCCGGATGGTTCCAGGAACTTTTTTAAGCTCTTTGCGATTTTTTATGACCAGGGTTCAGGGATTGCCGTAGTTCGTAAAGATGCGGGTGACGATCCCGATATTACCGATAAAGCGCTATTCAAGGTAAAACTTTGCGAAACTGAGACGCCTCCACAATCTTTTGACTACGAACTTGCTTGTGATAAGGCCAGGATCATATTAAGCGGCGGCCTTGGTGTAGGTCTTGTAACGCGTTTGGGACTCGATGCAGAGCCTGGAAAATGGGCTGTAAATCCAATGCCCCAACAGATGATAGTTGATAATCTAAAAGCTGTTGGTTGTGGTCGGGAGTTTCAGACATATCGTTTGAAGATCGAGATTCCGGATGGCGAACGTCTCGCTCAAAAAACCTTGAATCCGGTTTTAGGTGTAGTTGGCGGTCTTTCAATTCTCGGTACCTCCGGTTATGTTGAACCATACTCCAACAACGCCTACATCAAAACCATCAGAATACTGCTGTCCGGAGCCCAAAGGGCCGGCTGTCGGATCGCGGCGCTTTGTACGGGTGGGCGTACGGCTAAAGCCCTGGGCCGCGATTTTCCCAAATTGCCGGAATTTGCCATTGTCAGGATTGCCGATTTTATTGCCGATTCATTAAAAATTGTCGAAGAACTTGGTTTCGAAAAGGTGATTGTCGCCTGTATGGCGGGGAAACTTTATAAATATTCCGCCGCTTTAGAGTATACTCATGCCCATACCGTGCGCTACGATTGTCAAGATCTGGCCGTTGTCGCTGGAAACTTAGGGATTGACGATGAAATTGTCAGCCACTGTCGCCAAAGTGCCAGTGTACGCGAAGCCTTCTCATATCTTTCCCCGGAAGAGGTAACTTTAATGCTGGATCATCTGGGTTCTAAAGCTCTTAAAGAGCTGCAGAAGTGGGCCGGCAAGGTTGCAATTGAACTTCGCCTTTATGATCCCAGAGGAAATTTTTTAAAGAGTTGGGAGAGTGTTACGTGATGTCGCAAAAAAAACCTTATTACCCGATTTTTCTGGATCTTAACCAGCGCTCCTGCCTTGTTGTTGGCGGGGGAGCGGTGGCCTGGCGCAAAATTGAGGGGTTATTGGCAAGTGGAGCTCAGATAAATGTGGTTGCACCCAGACTTTCTCAAAAGATTGAAGAGGCTGCAGGAGATGGGAAAATAGTGACAAGCCGTCGCATCTTTACCGAAACTGATCTGAAAGATATATTTCTGGTCTATGCCGCAACCGATGATGCAGAGGTAAATGCCGAGGTCCTTAAATTATCTCGGAAACAGGGTATCCTCGCGGCGGCGGTTGATAAAAATTGGGTGAACGGAAATTTTATAACCCCGGCTGGTTTTACCCATGAAGGGGTTACAGTTGCGGTCTCAAGTAATGGGGAGAGCTGCAGTCGCTCCCGGGACGTAAAAAATAAACTGCAGCGTTTTCTAAAAGGATAACTGTTTTATGGCAATAAATATAAAGAGGGTCATCCATCTGGCCCTGTTCGAAATCGAACCGGACTCAGATACTGCCGGCACAGTTTTGCAGAGTTTTCGTCATCTCGGGGTTGAAACAGTTTTCGAAACTGTTACGGACGCGGTTGAAAACCCATCTGACCTCCTTGATGGAGCACGTAAATTCGACGGAATTCTCCTGCCGCTTGGGCGAGGCGTTGAAAATTTGTCTGCCGATGTTGAATGGTTTGTGCCGCACGCGCGGCACAAAGAGACCTTACTTCCTGTAGAAGATGATACTCCTGCTCTCTTTTTTAAAAAAGATAATCAACTTCTATTAAATCTACGCGCTTATTTTGTTTCAAGTGTCGCCTTTGTCGGTGGTGGTCCCGGTGATCCGGGACTCTGTACGGTGGCCGGTCAAGAGGCTTTACGTCACTGCGAAGTCTGTCTTTATGATGCCCTCGTTGCCGACTCTCTGTTGGCCGAAATTCCGGCTTCGGCGAAAGCCGTATACGTTGGTAAACGTTGCGGACACCACAGCTGCAGACAACCGGATATTTGTAGATGGTTGGCTGATTATGCCCGTCAAGGCCTGCGTGTGGTACGCTTGAAAGGCGGGGACCCGGGAATTTTCGGACGTCTGGCCGAAGAGGTTCAAACCTTTGATCGTTACTCTTTGCCCTATCGAGTGGTGCCTGGTGTCAGCAGCCTGCTGGCAGCGACTACGGGTACCGGGATGTTTCTTACCCGGCGGCACATCTCCCGCGGTTTTACCGTCTTAACTCCGCGCCATGCCCAGGATGGTCAGGATGTCGATCCGGTTTATGGACCTTACCTGAAACGGCCGCCTCGGCCGGTAGTCTTTTTCATGGCCATGGCGCGAATCGGAGAACTGGTTGAAAATCTTAAAAAAAGGGGACGTCTGGCAACTGAACCGGCGGCTGTGGTTTGGGGCGCAAGTACACCTTCTCAAGAGGTAGTCCGCGGCACTTTAGGAGATATTGAAGAACTTGTCAAAAATCATGACCGTGAACTGCCCGGTCTTTTTATGGTTGGCGAGACCACTGTGTTTTCATTGAACAATAAATGGAGCGCTCTTCTGGGTGAACGAATTCTTTTAATCTGTCAGCCTTTTTTGCGGCCGCAGCTTGAAGCCGAGATTTTAGCCTATGGCGGCCAACCTGTAGCCCCGCCGCCAATGCTTAAACTTGAAGGAGTTGAAGTCAGAAAACCAGATTTTGACACCGTGCTGATTTTAGATGAAAAAATTGCTGGTGATTTCAGTGCACGTTGGGGTGAGTTTGACCAGGAATCACTTTACTGTGGTGAAGATGGTAAAGCCATGATTCAAAGGCTTGCTCTTGAGAGAGTCAGTGGAAGGTTAAAGTAGATTATGAGCCTTACAATTATCGGCTGCGGCCTTTGTCCGGATGATTTAACCGAGACCATTAAGAGACGAATTGACGGCGCCCAAATTCTGGCCGGTGGTCAGCGTTTGCTCGATTGGTTTCCAGATCATCAGAGCGAAAAAATAGCCTTAGGCGCCCACGCTCGTCAGCAAGCGGCAAAACTCTTGGAACTCGCCGAAAATTCTGAAGTCGTGGTTCTGGCCTCTGGCGATCCCCTTTTTTTCGGGATTGCTGCCACTTTTTTGTCTCTGCAAAAGGAGTGTGAAAAAAAGAGTTTGCAGATATCTTCACCCGATGACAGCGTTAAAGCTGTGGAGATCGAAATAATTCCCAATATTTCCGCCATCCAGAGCGCTTGTGCACATCTCGGACAGGCCTGGAATGAATTAGAGTTTTTCAACCTCCATGGCCGGATTTCATCAATCCCTTGGCGCCAGATTCTACGCTCTTGCGGGGCCCTGATTCTGGCCGGGCCGGGTGAACGGCGGCCGCAAGTGCTGGCGGCATCCCTGTTTGATCTTTTTCCCTTGGCTGGAGCTCGTAAAGCTGCTGTATTTTGTGATCTGGGACGGGATGAAGAGAGGGTTTTTCATGGGACTCTAGCCGAGGTTGCAAAAGGAGATTTTTCTCCCCTCTCCCTGCTTTTCGTTGCGGCGGCCCATGATTCCCTAAGCATCCCACCTCTGGCTTTGGGTTTGCCGCGTACTGAATTTGAGTATGAAGCTGGACTGATTACCAAAGAAGAGGTCAGGGCGGTTATCCTGACCAAACTTCGCCTGGTACCCGGAGTTATGTGGGATTTGGGTGCTGGTAGTGGTTCTGTAGCGGTTGAAGCTGCGAGTCTTGATCGCGGCTTAAAGGTCTGGGCTGTTGAAAAGGATCCAGATCGGGTTCGTTTAATAAAAAACAACGCTCTTAAACAGGGTTGTCTCGACAATCTTGAAATTGTCTCTTGTGAAATTCTTGAAAACCTTGAAAAACTACCCGTTCCCGATCGTATCTTTATCGGCGGCGGGGGCAGAGAACTTTCAATGATAACCCAAAAAGCTTTTAGTCGTCTTACGGCTGGTGGAATCTTAGTCGCGACTGCCGTCACGCTGGAAAGCCGGGCCGCATTAAGTAGTGTTCTGGTCGATGAGTGTCTGGAAGTTGTCGAAATCAACATCTCTCGCAGCCGGCCGCTCGGTGGAATGCGTCTTCTGAAAAGTGAAAACCCGGTAGCAATCTATGTTTTTAAAAAAAATTGAAGTGTTACTCAAAATGAAAAAATCTCCCTGCGTCTTTGCGGGATAATCTTTTTACTTCCGGCTGTGTCGGGTTAGGACAGATATAAAATGACTTTGAAAATACGATCAAAAACCTCTCTCTACAAACCAGATACTGTTATCATCGCCGGGGCCGGACCCGGAGCTGTTGATTTGATGACAGTGCGCTGTCAACGGGCGATTGTTGAGGCGGAAATTATCGTTTATGCCGGTTCCCTGGTGAATCCGGAAGTTTTAAAGTTTTCCTCTTCAGAGTGTGAAATCCACGATAGTGCCGAGATGACCCTTGATAAGATGGTTGAAGTGATGGTTGCCGGAATTCGATCTGGGAAAAAAGTTCTGCGACTACATACAGGTGATCCGGCGATGTATGGGGCGATCAGTGAGCAGATCAACGCCCTGGCTGAAGCCGGAATCAAGGTGGAGATTATTCCCGGCGTCAGTTCAGTCTTTGCGGCTGCAGCCCGTATCGGAGCTGAACTGACACTGCCGGAGGTGACCCAGACCGTTATTTTGAGTCGGCGCGCTGGGAGGACGCCGGTTCCTGAACGAGAATCGATTCCAGAACTTGCTCGTCATCAGGCGACCATGGCTCTTTTTCTAAGTGTGGCGGCAATTTCCGATCTGGTTGCCGAACTGCTCGAAGGCGGTTATGCTCAAACGACGCCGGTAGCGGTTGTTTATCGTGCAACCTGGCCTGATGAAAAAGTAGTTTCCGGAAATCTTGCCGATATCGCCGACAGAATAGAGCAGGCTGGTATCGGCCGTCAGGCGATGATTCTGGTCGGTAATGCCTTGAGTCGCAAAGGAGCTCTTTCTAGACTCTATGCCGATGAATTCGGTCACGGTTACCGGCCGGCAGGTGTTAAGTGAAGATGTGTGAAAACTCCACTTTTGATGGTTCGCTGGCACTTTATGCCTTGACCACCGCCGCCGCTGAATTGGCATTAACCCTCCTCAAGTCTGAAAAGAACGCGCATGGTTTTATTCTTGAATCCGCCCTGCAACAACCGTTATCTGAAATCCAAAAAGATCGGATAACGATATTTCCCAAAGGTAACTTCAAAAAAATTATAAGTGACCATTGGCGAAACTTTAGCGGTCATATTTTTATCATGGCGACCGGCATTGTTGTCCGCCAGATTGCCCCGCTGTTACAGGGAAAAACCAAAGATCCGGCAGTCGTGGTTTGTGATGAAAAAGGTGATTTCGCGATCTCTCTTTTGAGTGGTCATATCGGCGGTGCCAACCGCCTGGCCCGTAAAATTGCAAAAATCTTTCACGGGCAAGCCGTAATCACCACAGCAACCGATGTTCAGGGCCTCGAAGCAATTGATGAGATTGCGGCCCGTAAGGGCTTTACCATTGTTAATCCCGGGGCCATTAAAGATATTAATGGTCTTTTATTAGCCCGAAAAAAGGTTGCCGTAATTGGTCATACTTTCTGGAGCAGGGTGATCTCAGACCACTTCGACGATCGTGTAATTGAATTATTGCCGGAAACCTTGCATCTGCAAATTGAGAGGGAGATTGCCGGTCTGGTTTTGATCGATGAAGATAGTTCGCCGGACCCTGCCTTGCCGACTCTTTTTCTACAAAGCCCGAAAGTTGTGGTTGGCATCGGCTGTCGTCGTCATACACCCCATGCTGAAATTGAAGAGGCTGTAGCGACCGTGCTTACGGCTCATGGTATCCCCTGGTCACAGGTTCTTGAAATTGTTTCGCTCGATCTTAAAAAGGATGAGCCCGGCCTGCTTGAATTTGCTGCCGCTAAAAGTTTACCGACCCGTTTTTTTTCAGCAGCCGAACTAGATAAGGTTGAAGTCCCATCTCCCTCTGCCAAGGTGCAGTCGGTAACCGGCTCATCCTCGGTTTGTGAGGCTGCGGCAATTTTTGCCGGTCGGGGAGAGTTGTTAGTTAAAAAAGAGAAATTTGCCCGGGTCACGGTTGCCGTCGCCCTTTGGAAAAACTAAAATAGAGGACAGTTATGAATCAAGGAAAAATTTTTGCAGTCGGCATTGGTCCAGGTGGCGCTGATCTTTTGACACCCCGCGCTCATGAAGTTCTGATGAGAGCGGAAGTGGTGGTCGGCTATCGGCCCTATCTCGATCTGCTTGGCAATTTGATCGATGGTAAAGATATCATATCAACCGGTATGCGGGGTGAGGTTGAGCGCTGTCAAAGTGCAATTACTAAAGCTCTACAGGGAAGGGTTGTGGCTGTGGTCTCATCCGGCGATGCCGGAATTTATGGGATGGCGGGGCTTTTACTCGAACTTGAGGAGAAAGAAGATGACCCACTCGAGGTTGAAGTGGTGCCTGGAGTGACGGCAGCTAATGCTGCCGCTGCAGCTTTGGGAGCACCGCTGATGAATGATTTCGCTGTTTTGAGTCTCTCCGACTGGTTGACACCTTTAGAGGAAATTAAACACCGGGTAAAAGTGGTAGCTGCTGCCGATCTGGTCTGTGTTCTTTATAATCCTCAAAGCCACAGTCGCCGGGAACTGCTGCCCGAAGTTATCAATGAATTTGCAAGAGTAAGAGGGGAGTCTACGGTTGCCGGTACGGTCCGCAACGCCGGCCGAGAAGGGGAAAAGTGCTGGCTCGGGACTTTAACTGAGTTGCCGGTAGCAGATGTCGATATGGTAACCGTAGTTCTGATTGGTAACTCTCGTAGTTTTATAATTAACAATCGTATGGTCACCCGCCGCGGATACCAAGTTACTGATATCTGAGCAAATTATTATACAAATATAAAAGAACGGCAGTTTTTCATGAGATTTCTCGAAAAACTGCCGTTTTTTTTGGGAATATTCCGAGATTTTGATCTTTTAAAAAGAGATAGAAGAAGTTGTTCAGTTTGAAATAAACCCCTATGTTTGGCACGTATATTGCCTTTTCATGTGAGTTTACTCGTTCTGAGGTTGCCCGGCAATTGTGATCGTCTGGGCTTGTAGCCTTGAATCTCTATCTGCAAGGCTTTTCTGATGGTGTTGCGTGAATGACCAGTATCTCTGGCAATCTTACTGAGA
>JANTGZ010000081.1 GCA_024762675.1 Thermodesulfobacteriota bacterium
CTGGATATCCGATCTATCGCTCAGACACCTTCCATTCAACCGCAGAGATCAAGGTTGCTGAAGATGGCGGTACGGTAATTTTACGCAGCGGCATCGCCGAGATCGGCCAGGGGGCCGATACTATGGTAGCCATGATTGCCGCCGAAACCCTAGGAATTCCGCTCGCCGATGTCAGAGTCGATTCCGGCGACACCGACTACTCGGTTGATCTGGGGGCCTACTCTTCGAGACAGACCTTGATGTCGGGCCATGCGACCAAAGATGCAGCCGAAAATATCAAGGGCCAGATCTTAGCGGTAGTTGCCGACAAACTCAAAATCGAGATAGAAAACCTGGATATAAAGAACGGCTATATAAAAGTTAAGGGGCGGGAAAAAATCGATTTTGCTCCATTTAGAGACTATTATCGCAAAGAACACCGGGGCTGGTCCAACCTGCCCGATGGTGAAGAGCTAAGTTTCACCGAGGCGGCCCGCATGGCCTTTCTCGAAAAAGGCACAATTGTCGGAACCGGGAAATACAAACCACCTATTCTGGGAGGTAAATTCAAAGGGGCTGCCGTCGGCACTTCGCCGGCCTATGGCGGTTCGGCCCAGGTTGTCGAGGTAACGGTTGATCGTGATACCGGTAAGATTACGGTTGATGCGATGACCGATGCCCACGATTGTGGTTTGGCCATTAACAAAACGATGGTCGAAGGGCAGATGCAGGGCTCCTTAAGTATGGGTCTGGGCGAGGCCATGTTTGAAGAGGTCAAATTTGATGAGAAGGGTCGCTTGGTGACACCGTCTTTAGGTGAATACCGGATAGCAACCGCCCTCGATATGCCTAATATCAATACGCTGGTTATCGAAAGCAACGAACCCAATGGTCCTTTCGGCGCTAAAGAGGTCGGTGAGGGAGCCATCATGCCGACAATTCCCGCCATCTTGAATGCGGTTTACGATGCCACCGGAGTTCAAATTACAGAACTGCCATTGACTCCGGAGAGGGTCTTACTGGCTCTTAAAAAAGATCAGGAAGGCAAATAGTTGTGAGCAAGACCGCAAGCAATGATGATCGGTTTTACTACAAAGCGGCAAAAGAGTTTGTTAAGAACTCTTTTGCCGCAGTCGAAAACCAGTTAGTACCTCAACATCTCGAAAGAACCGTGGACTGGCTGCTGACACTCTATCCAGAAGCAGATCAAGCCCTGCTGATTGCCGGGGTGACCCATGATATTGAGCGGGCGTTTCGGGAGGACCATGTCTATCAGAAGATGTTTCTCTCCGAAAATGCCTTTCAAGATAGCGCTTTTCTCGACTACCATCAACATCGCAGTGCAAAAATTATTACCGATTTTCTCAAAACCCTCAATTGTCCGACAGATCTCTCCGAGAAGATATATCTCCTGGTAGCCCATCACGAAACCGGCGGCGATTTTGAGACAAACCTGCTGAAAGATGCCGACAGTTTGAGTTTTTTCCAAACCAACGTCGACCTTTTTGTCACGGTCAAGGCCGTGGAATCAAGTATCGACAAAGTCAGAAATAAATTTACCTGGATGTTTGAACGTATCTCCAGCCCCAAAGCCAGAGAATTTTGCCGCCCTCTTTACGAAGATGCCATGGCCCGCCTGGCGCAGCTTGAAACATGATATGATGCGATGAATATTGCTGTATTTGACTTTGAGGGTACTCTGGTCGATTTTCAGTGGCAGCTCAAGGCCGCCATGAAGGAGGTCTACCCACTAATTGAGAAGTGTATATCATCGTGTAATCTTGATCGAGAGATCATTGCCCGGGCCGACTACTGCCGCCTCTATAATTATCTGCAAAAAAATATCTTTGACCCTGATCTGCTTAAAGAGACCATTAATCTCATTGACAAAGTTTTTGATTTTTTTGATACGGATGCAACTCTGCGCTGGAACCTCTACCCGGAAGTCCATAAATTATTGAATAATCTTAAAAAAGCGGACTGGGGCCTGGCTTTGGATTCCAATGTCGGACGTAAAGCCCTCAACAGGATGTTGGAGAAGTTCTCTCTGGACGACTATTTTGACCTGACCGTCAGCCGTAACGAAGTCTCTCTTCTCAAGCCGGAAATTGAAGGTCTGAACCGCATCAGATCTTTTTACCGGGACAAATTCTCTGCCGACCAGGCTTTTATGGTGGGAGACAGCGTCACCGATATTGAAACCGCCCGTAACGCCGGCATCAAGGTGGCTATCCTGGTTAACGGTGAAGATAAGACCGAGCGCCTACTGGCACACAACCCCGACTACCTGATAAAAAATTTGGCTGAGCTCGAAAACATCTTCAAGTTATATTAAAACTACTTCGGGCAGGTTGGCAAGGCTTTCGATTATGGCATCGGGCCGCTCTTTTCGCAACATTTTATGATTATCAAATCCGGTCAGCACGCCGATGGTTCTGGTGCCGGCCGCTTTACCGGCCTGGATATCGATGAGTGTGTCGCCGACATAAACACACTTTTTCACATCGATCGCCAGGCGCCTGGTGCATTCCAGCAGTGGGTCGGCGGCCGGTTTATTTCTGATCGTGTCGTCGGCGGTGATAATCTCCTGCAGAAGGTGCAGGATCTCAGCTTCCTCCAAAGGTTTCAACTTAGCCTTCATATTCTTAAGCGGGGTTGAGGTTACCACAGCCAGTTTAAGATCTTGGGCCGCAATCCGTTTAAGAATATCCGCCGCCCCGGGCAGCAGTTTGACCCGGTCATTAAACATCTCGGGAGCAATCTTGCGGGCGATAGACCACGCCTCATCTTTCAAATGAGACTGATTTTTGAACATCTCTTTTGGAAACAACTTTTCCCAAAGAAATTTGCCATTTTCGTTGGCTTTTTTTATCTGCTTGGTGGAAACCTTGGGCAGATCTAATTTTTCCAGAACAGCCCAGACAATGCTGTAGTAGATCTCGACCGAGTCTATAATCGTACCATCGAGATCGAGCATGATCGCCTCTACTTCGATCTTCTTAAATATCCCATAAAAACCGGATCGTTTGTAAGCGCTCTTAATCTCTGTCGTGCCTGAAACTATATCACCATCATTTTTCTGCAGGGCTTTTCTCAGGTTTACAGGAGCGATAACTTCAATGATATTATAACCGTGGACTTTGACTCTCTTTTCAGGAACAATAATAGCTGCAGCTACTCCTTCCAGTTCTACGGGAACAACTTGAGCCGCACAGTTTGCAGAGTCGGGGGGTATCAGGTCAACTATCTTGCCGGCCTTAAAAATTTCTGCTTTGACGACGTTTTCAGTCGTCATTTCGATATTCAGGGTTCCGGGAAAGGGAATAAATCCGAGTTTTTCAGAGCACTGTTTAACTACCCAGTCCAACTGGGTGAAAAATGCGGCTTTGCCGGTGCCGCTGATAATTTTCCCTTTAAAAACATGACCTTGATTCATAGAGTAAAGACCTTAACACTCAACCAATTAGAAACAAGTGTATTTTTTAGCTTTCATAAACTCAATGCTCAAACCATTTTTTCTTGTTAAAATCATCGGCTGATTCCGGCATATCTTCTTCGCCTTTAACTATCGATTTAAGTTTTACAACAAGCTCATGATCCTCACCTAAAGCCGCCATCAACGAATGGAGCGCCCGGCCCACTGTTCGATCCAGAAAACCCTGAAATTCCTGCAGGGCTTCAACCGGCAGATGACTGTAGGCCTTACAAATATTATCTATCCATACAGAAAGGGCCGGCAGGCCGAGTTCTTCGGCACTACCCTTTTTATAGACATAGCCTTCAAGGGCTCCAACCGATGCGGCAAACTGATAAATCTTGGCATATTCGTGCATTACTACACCTATTCCCAGGTTCCGAAGGCAATTCCCTGTGGGTTAAGATTTAGAGTTTGTACTTGATCAACACTGTTGTCAGCCGGATTGATAATTGTCAAGGCGCCGCCGGCGGCGGTGGTACTTGAACAGACCCATAACATGCCCTGGCCGTCAACCCCCAGCGCAGGGATATTGGTCGAGGTTCCACCCGGGAAAGCTGCCAGCGGCGATTGCGCGACAACTCCGCTACTCGGATTAAAACTGAAAAGAGCGTTATCACCCCAACCGGCATAGGAGATAAAATAACCTTTAGTCGCTGAAACTACTGCCAGGCCGGAGATATTACCATAAGGGTGTTCGGTATCGTCACCGTCATCGACAACCATTGCGACCTCATAGCTGGCGGGGTCAACCGAAACAATACCACCCGTATATTCGGCCGGAAAGCTAAAATTATTACCGACCCCCTGGACGAAGATTTTACCGGACGCAGCACTATAAACTATATCCTGGGGATTTTTGATCGGCAGAGGAATCCCTTTGAAGTTCTCGCCGCCGTTTTGCGTGTCAATCTCTTCATTGGTGTCAGTATCGATAACCACCAGATAGGGGATATTGGTCGGTGCAAAACCATTCCCCTGATCGAGGCGCTGCAAAATAAGAAATAGTTTGCCGTCAACCACAACCCCTTTAGTCATCTCGGGCAGGCCGTCACTATCAGCATAACCTCCAAGCTCGACCTCTCCAAGCTTGAAACCCTGAGCCGTAGTCGCTGCCGGATCGACAATCCACATCTTGGTCGACCCGAAACGGGTGAGGTAGGCTTTGGCATCAGAGAACAGGGTAGCCGGAACAAAGATCAGGCTCTGCGGATTACTGGGAGCTATATCGGAATCATCATTAGTTGAATACTGCCAGATCACAGTATCCGGAGCCGTAGCGGCAAATTTGGTAATACTATCACTTTGATAACGGGCGATCCGATAGAAGTGCGCACCATCGGCCGCCATTTTGATATCCGAGACGGTCGGCAAAAGGCTATCCTGCAGCGAACGCGGTTTATCAACCTCAATCAGGGCGTGGGCGCCACTGCCGTATCCAGGAGCTGAGCAGGAGACTACTGCATATTGAGAGCGAACCGGAATGAAATTCTCTTCTTGCCGGGTCGGATCGACAGCCAGAAGACCGGCGTAATAGTTGCTGCCGCTCTTCAAACTATCAAAGGTTGCAAAAGCAACAACGCCGGCTCCATCCGTCACCAGATGCAGGCACCCTCCCTGCAACACTTCAAGGCTCCAACTTGTCAAAACATCTTCAAGATCGATCACTGCACTACCGTTAGCGGCCAGGTTCACAGGATAAATCTGGCCCCCTCCTGAGCCATTTACGTCACGATAGTGAAGTTCCACCTCGACAGCCTCAGAGTTGGGGTTACTGATCATGATCTGCATCCCCCACGCTGCATCCTGGGCGGCATGTGGAATATCAAGTTTATTCTTAAGGCTCTGGGTTATCGGCATATCATACATGGTCGTCATCTGGTTAGCAAAAAGAAAACAGAGCCCGGTTAATGGTCGCGAAGAGATAACCTGAAAAGATCCGGCAACCTCATCCAGGCCCGTACCGATAAAATCAGCCTTTTGCCCGAAAGGCGGCAGGATCCAGGGCTCAACACTTTTAATGACTCCACTTTGATCATAGGTCACAATGGAAACCTCTGCGCTCACCCCATCACTGTTGGTCAACGCCAGTCCAATCGACTCGCCCCGACTCTCCGAGATGGAAAAATAGGGAACATAGTAAGCGTAGTCGGCAACAGCCGTACCAACACAGAAAAACAACATCATAACCGTGGCCAGAATCGGCATTAAAAAACTGCGACTTTTATCCATCAACTTTCTCATCTAATCCTCCTTAATTCAATATGTGAAAAACTTAAAAAATATCAAAAATGGTAAGCTACGTTAAAATAGATCTCCTGTTCCGGCATCGGGTAACCGTTAAAATCCTGATATTCGTCACCGTTAAGATTCTTCATCTCAAGGTTAAAAACAAGCTCATTAGCCGGCAGCGGCATAGTCATTGTAAGACCAAAATTGACCAGATTTTTACTGGCAGCCGGCAAGAGGTTGGCAGCATCATAAAACATTTTGCTCTCATGCTGATATTCGAGATAGCATTTAAACCAGTGGTAACTGCTCTCCAAACGAACAAGATAGCTGTCCTGCCAGCGACCGGGCAGCTCCTTCCCTTTGAGAGCGGCGATCTCTCCTCGATTTTCACTGTCCTGCCAGGTGGCATTGGCAAGCAGACGAAAATATGAACCAAAATCGAGCGCCGCCCGAGCCTCGACACCGCTGATTCGGGCAGCGGAGATGTTCTCTGATTTACCGACCCCGCGAGCATCATAGATCCGCGTAATTAAATTGTCTATTTTACTGTAAAAAAGCACGGCCTCAATCTCAACCCGGCTCAACCAGGACCATTTTGTCGGCCAGGTACAGGTTATACCAAAATCGTAGTTCTCGCCTTCTTCAGCTTTGAGATCGGAATTGCCGACCGCAAACCCGCGATCCCCGAAGAGTTCATAAAAAGAGGGTTCCCGACCATAACGAGCAAGATTTATCCGCAGAGATAAAGGTCCCCACAGCTGATAACGAAGCCCCAAACTCGGACTGAAAAAATCGTGTCGCCGGGTAAAACCAGGAATCTCACCGCCGTGGTTGCTCTCCACGGTGTCCAGCTTGTCATCATACCACTGATAGTGACAGGCCGGAGTCATAAGAAGGCGTTGATTGAAGAAATAGATACTGTCTTGGAGGGCCGCAGAGAAGTAGTTGCGGCGACTGTCACCCCGGGGGTCGGAACGCAAAAGATCTTTAGATGTATAGGTCTCTTGACCGGCCTCAAGGTTGGCAGTTAGAACCTGAAACCGGGTCGGCCATTCGCAGAAAATAGAGGCCCCATATTTTTCGGTATCGTAGCGCTCATGCTGTCGACCCAGGCCGATAATACCTTGAGAATCGTTATAAAACTCCTCTTTCCAACCATAAAAGAGCTGGGTCGCCAGATTGACGTGCAAGGGGCTGAGGTCATCGGCCTGAACACGGGCCACTACTTGGTGACTTTCAGTCTGAAAATGGGTATTGGCGGCCGGGGTATTATTCCAAGCCGGCAGGCGGCGGTCTTGGTTAAGGTATTGTTCAGAGATCTCAAAACGGAGATCATCGCTGAAATCGTGACCGGCCTTAAACATCAGGCTACGGCGCCAAAGCTCGTTATTATTGCGCCGTTCACGGCGATCGTCGTCAAGGTTCCACTCGGTACCGTTATTATTTAAGAACTTGAAATTGTTGTCACTGCTGACATATTCGGCTAAAGCAAGAAAATCACAACGATTTTCAGTCTCATGATTAAATGAGCCAAACAAACGTTCACTCGAAAAAGAACCGAGTCCGAAACCTAACGTACCATTACTCCCCGGCTTACTCCGGCGGGTGCGAATATTGATTACCCCACCGAGACCGGCACGAGCAAAATTGACCGGCGAGATACCGCGATAGATCTCAATGGCGGCAACATCATTTAAGGGCACCAGGGCCAGATTAACACCGCCGCCGGAAGCATCATTGAGCAGAACCCCATCGAGATAGACAAAAACCTGGTCTCCGGAAGAGCCTCTGAGAGAAACCGAGGAGTAACCTCCCAAACCACCGGAACTGCGCACCTGAATACCGACCTCCTTGGCCAAAAGGTCGCCAAGACTGGTAATCCCGGGATCAACATCGTCGAGATTTATAACTGATGAAAAGGAGGTCAACTGCTCGGGATCAACATCACCAGTACGAAAATCCTCGACCATACCGGTCGCCTCGACAACCATATCATCGAGCACCAGAGAGTCTTTTTCAGCAGCTGCTGCAGAACTTACCGAACCCGCCGGAAAGACGATGCACAACCCCATACAGAGCCCGCATAGAAGCAGATAATGCAAGTAACCAGACAAATTTTTCACTAAAATCCCTGTCCCGATAAAGCCGAATTAAAAATGTTCTTCCCGCAAAGGCCTCTTATTGATTTTCTTGGCGCCTTTGCGTCTTTGCGGGAGACAAAAAAATATTTCCTGACCTTTAAAACAGGCATAAAAAAATCCCGAAAAGCTGCAATCAGCTCTTCGGGATTTCCCTGATTTAATCTCGAAGTATGGTGCGGGCATTGAAATAAAGCACCTTATCGTTCCACCGACACAAATGCACCCAAACCTTATCTCAGAGCAGGTCTTCTGGCTTCCGGGTCAAACCTACTTGCCGCTCCTTCCCATGCAGCTCATTGCGCACAGTGGAAATATTGCGACGTTCGTAACCGGTTACAGCGGCGGGCCCGCTGCCGAATTTCACGGCATTCCCTATTATCACATCATCCCGAATGACTCACAGTCATTCATTAACGCGACTCTGAAACAATTTTTAAATTATCAGGCCCCTATAGACGATCGACTTACATCTGTCAACCCCCTTGATCACTAATCAAGGAACGTAACCAGTCAAGCCAGTTTTCGATACCGGCACCACTCTTACAAGAGACCGGAATAATTTCAATATCGGGATTGAGACGCAAAACGCGCGAGCGCATCTTTTCGATGTCAAAGTCGGAAAAGTCCATATAATCAATCTTATTAACGATGAGGACATCACAGATGGAGAACATCAAGGGGTATTTAAGGGGTTTATCGTCACCTTCGGGGACACTCAAGATCATCACATTTCTATGAGCCCCGGTATCAAACTCAGCCGGACAAACAAGATTACCGACATTCTCAAGGATAACCAGATCAAGGTCTTTGATATCCAACCCTTCCAGCCCCTTATTCACCATTGAAGCATCTACATGACAAAATCCGCCGGTCCTGAGCTGGACTGCCGGAACCCCCGCCTTAACTACAGTTTCAGCGTCGACCATAGAGTCGATATCGGCTTCGACAACCCCCAACCGGATCTCATTCGACAATCCGGCAATGGTCTTGACTATCAGACTGGTTTTTCCGGCCCCGGGAGAGGCCATCAAATTCAACAGAAGGGTCCTCTCCTTTTGCAAACGCTTGCGCAAATCGTCAGCCACTTTACGGTTGTCGGCAAAGATCTCCTCTTTAACCTCAATCAAACGGATTTCATCGCTCATAGAACCTCCAGGTTCTTGATAAAATAGCCTTTACCGGCGATCAGACGGCAGTCGCCTGTAACGCAAACCGGGCAAACATTGCTCTCATCCGAAGCTGCCGCAAAGGGAAAGATCTCACCACATTGAGTACACTGCAGGCGGGCTGGAATCCGCTCTATTACAAGTCTCGCCTTTTCGGCCCGGCCACCTTCACTTAAGTGGTCAAAGTAGTGCTGCATCCACTGATCTTCAAGGTCACTGAGTTCTCCAACCTCAAGATGGATCGCCAACACCCTTTTGACTCTATGTTTTACAGCGTGATCAAGTGCGACCTTAAGAATTTTTTCAATGACCGGCAACTCATGCATACTACATTTTCCCACGCTCTTGGGTCATCTTCATGTAGGTTTGGGCCATGGTTTCAGGAGGCACGGATTGTAAAGCCCCCTCTTTTTGCCTGAGTTGCAAGGCGTCATAGTCACAAGCCGGAATGCAGACTCCGCAGCCAATACATCTATCGAGGTCAATATGCGCCGTATCCTCAATCTCAATCGCTTCCATGTGACAACGTTCAACGCAATCACCACAGGCGACACATTGCTCGCCGTCAACCTCGGCATAGTAGTTGGAGTCGATCATCGCCGCCGGCTGCGGCATCTTTTTAAGGTTTTTCAATATTTGACAGCAACAACCGCAGCACATGCAAATATTAATCGATTTCTGCGAATTGCTGGGTTGTAAAACAAGACCGGCATCAAGACCTTTATGCATCAATTCCAAGGCCTCCTCCGTGGAGACAGCCCGACCCAAACCGTTATCCTCATAATAGGAAGCCGCCACGCCAAAAGAGAAACAGGCCTCCATTGGATTATCACAGCCCTCACCCACCATCTTCTGCTCTTTGCGGCAGATACAGGGAGCAACGACGATCTTGGACTGGCTTTTGATAATCTCTTCCGCCTCTTCGTAGGGCATGACTGAAACTTCGGACGAAACACTTTCCGATACTGGAATCACTCTGAGCTGTTTAGTCTCCATTTCGGACCAGGTCTTCTCCATTAGCAAAGGCACATATTCATTAACATCCTTAATCAGCTCTTCATCAAGATCATTGACATGGTACTCCCAGATTCCAACAACAAATTGCGACGCCATAAAAAGGGTCAATTCACCTTTACGCATGCGAAAGATCAAACCTTTGCGTGACATCTCCTCAAGCATAGGTTCTATAACATCTGCCTCTTTTTGCAGGCGTTTGGCAATCCTGGCGGCCGGTTCCGGCATCATCCTCAAGCCCAGAGCAACCTCCGCCTCCTCCGGAGTAAAAAGTTTTCTTAAAATCCGTAACTCAACCCCGCTTTCAGTCGCCGGAAAACCGGCCGGCAGGCCATCAAGATGACGAGCCAATTGACTAAAAACATCCCTTTCATTCACTTTTTGCTGATTCATCTTTTCTCCTTGATATTCACCTCAAACCGGGGTTTAAAAAATCTCCGGCTTGATGATTTTCTATTTCATTAATCCGCCAACACCTTTTGCAAAAGTTGCAGCAGCTCTTCGATAATGTAGGGCTTGTTCAGGGAGCCGCAAAAACCAAACTTCTCATACTCGGCAACCACCGGATCATTGGCGTAACCGCTCGAAACTACAGCTTTCACCAGGGGATCAAATTCCCTGAGCAGTTTTATGGCCTCACGACCGCCCATACCGCCGGGGACTGTCAAATCCATGATCACAAGAGCAAAATCCTGCTCCCGATATTTTTCTAAAACCTGCCGGCCATCACTGACAGTCACCACCTCATAACCATAATTAGTCAGGAGCTCGGTTATTGTTTCACGAACAACCTCTTCATCATCCATGACCAGAATGCGGCTTTTCGGAAGGAAAGACTCCCTTTCGGTCAAAATTCCCTCTCCACCTTTGAAAGCAACCCCGAGAGCCGGTAAAAGTATTGTAAACTCAGTAAAGTGCCCCGGCTCAGAGAGAACGCCGACATAGCCATCATGTTTGTTGACGATGGAATGAATAACCGACAAACCCAGACCGCTGCCCTCTTTTTTGGTCGTAAAAAAGGGATCAAAGATCTTGTCACGTAACTCTTCAACGATCCCGCAACCCTGATCTCTCACCAAGATCTTCACATAGGGTCCAGGCTTGAGAGGAAGAGTTGCACTTTGGGCTAAATCGAGGTCGATATTCTCACCACAGATGGTGATAGTGCCACCTTCCGGCATGGCGTGAACGGCATTTATCACCAGGTTCTGGATCACCTGGCTTATCTGACCGGCATCGACCTCTGCCGCCCAGAGATCTTCAGAAATCTCGAATGAGAGGGCTATTTTTGACCCCAAAAGAGAGAACTCGGCGGAATCAACAATTATTTCACTAATAGATTCAGTCTCTTTTATAGGTTCAC
>JANTGZ010000082.1 GCA_024762675.1 Thermodesulfobacteriota bacterium
TTCACGGGGGCGTGGATTGAAACACGCCAGTTAAAATTGTTTTTCAACGAAAAAATAGTCGCCCCTTCACGGGGGCGTGGATTGAAACCATTTCCCGCTGGGCGCTCTCGCTGAGTTTCTTGTCGCCCCTTCACGGGGGCGTGGATTGAAACAACGTATCGTCGTCATGTACCGGGCTCGTAAACGTCGCCCCTTCACGGGGGCGTGGTGTTGAAACTGTCTATTGACTTAGTTATGTGGTTAAATTTCTGTCGCCCCTTCACGGGGGCGTGGATTGAAACCGTTTTTTTTCGGCTGAGTGCAGCATTGGCACTCGCCGCAACAATCATAGATACTCCAATAAACATGGATAATTGAGGTCGAATTAAGATTGTGGAGGTTGGTGGTGATTATAAGTGCTCACTACCAACCTCTCACTTTACATGAGAAATATTAGGCTTGCACCTCATTCTTACGCCGCAATACAGTCAGGGCTGCCACTGCCAACAGGCTGCTTGAAATAATCATTCCCCACTCATTAAGGGTTGGAATAGACTCGTTGCTAACCAGCGGAATATTGTTGTTGAGAATTAGAGGGGTGGTATCCTGAATAATGATAGTCAGATGCCACTTGTTAGCGTCGCAGGAATAGTCGGCCAGGTATCCCGTGGTACCGTCTTCACTGCTTCCAAGGAGCAGGGGATTGGGGGTGCCGTCCGCTGTCAAGGTCCCGGAGGCGGCGCAGCCGGAACTGTCTACAGAATATCCGTCAGGCGGTGTAACCTCTATCGTGTATTCTCCGGTTTGATCAACAACGAATTGATAGTATCCATTGGTACCATCTTGGCCGGCAACGAAGCTTGCAGTGCCGGGGCCACTGATAAAAAGACTTCCTCCACTTATAATCTCTCCGGTGGCTGAATCGTAAAGATATCCGGTAGGATCGTAATCATAACAATCTTCAACACCATCAAAATCGTTGTCGCCGGTGCCTTCCAGAGTATCACTGATTCCATCGCCATCACTATCAAGATCATTATCGTTGTTGGTCAGGCTTTTGTCGGCAGGGTCATTGCCGTTGTAACCGTTATCAGTTGACACTGCCGGGCCAATTTCAATTATATAAGCTATATCACCATCCAGCAGGTCATCGTTTACGCCGGTTATGGTTACGGTTTGGGGTGTATCCCAATTGCCTGTCGTAAAAGTAAGACTCGCCGGCAATACGGTTCCCTCAGAGGTATCGTTACTGCTCAACGGGATCAGCACATCATCTGTTGGCTGGGAGTCCAGTACTGCGGTAAAGGTTGAAATTGCGCCATCTTCATCGGTAGTTGTGGAACTTAATATACTGACAGTTATGCCGATTACTCTTTCAGTGGTGAAGGATAGCTGATTGCCATAGGTCGTACCCCCAGAGTTTGTCACAAAAGTTCTGACATAGTAGGTAGTGTTAGCGGTAAGGTCTATCATGCTGGAAGTAAAATCTCCGGCAGTGCTTACTGCACCTTCTTCTGTTTTAAAGTCCGTGATTGTTGGGGATATGGAGGTGCTCCAACAGATGCCGTGTTGAGTAGGGTTTGATGCTCCGAGACCATTTATGCTCCCGCTCACGGTTGCTGTAGTATCAGTAATATCGGCAACCTCTTGGGTGGTTACAGCAAGGGGTGCAACCGTAGTTACGCTGAACGTATCGCTGATGCCGTTAATTTCCAGGGTCAGATCGGTCTGAGTCGAGTAGTTGGCGGAAGAGGTCTGGCGCACTGTGACCCTTGCGCTGTTGCTGACGGTTCCGGCAACGCTGGTCCAGGCACCGTCGTTGATCTTGTATTCACCAGTGCCGCTGGTAATTTCAATCGGACCATTGGTTCCCGGTACACCATAAACCGTGATCGAATTTGATTCTATCAATGTATTTGTTTCAACATCAGTCTGGTCGATAAAGGTAAATGTGCCTGGGGTAGGTGCCGCATCGCTTGTACTGCTCAAAGTTGGAAGTACGTTTGCAAGAAAAAGAATCATCGTGATATTGATGAATAGAGTCTTTAGTTTAGGCAAAACGAACCTCCTTTGGGGCCTTAAATGGTTACGGAATGAAATTGTTACTTCAACAATTGACGGCTTCGTAAAAAGTAGTCATACCCGCGAAAGCGGGTATCCAGCATATACGTGACTATCTGAAATCTCTGGATTCCCGCCTACGCGGGAATGACGAAAAAAGGCTTTTTCTGACTTGTTACGAGTTCATCAACAATTGATCATTTATCACGCAATAATTCTTCAGAGCGATATTTTATGAGGGCGTTCATCAGTCCTTCGCTGGTGTAATCATCTGCTATTAGTTTGACGTTGAGACCGGCTGCAGTTGCAGCCTTTGCGGTGATGGGGCCGATACAGGCGGTGGGTAAATTTTTTAAGTTTTTAAGGGTTTGAGTGTTGTCGCAGTGTTTGACCAGATTGGTGGCGCTTGAAGCGCTGGTGACGGTTATGATATCTATCTTCTCCTGGTTCAGTAGCCGGTTGAGGAGCTCGGCTGATTCGGGCGGGAAGATAGTTTCGTAGACCGGGACGACATCGACGCCGGCACCTTTTCGGCGCAGGGTCTCGGGCAAGAGTTCACGGGCCTTTAGAGCTCTGGGTAGAAGGATTTTCTGTTGCCTGATATCTACGTCTGCAAAAAGTTCTATGATCCCTTCTGCCGCATACTCTTTGGCGACCATGTCACTTTTCAGGCCGATTTCAGCGGCGGCGCGCGCCGTTTTCGGGCCGACGCAGATGGTGGTCAGGTGGGCACAGCTCCGGGAGTCAAATCCTTTTTCCTTAAGGCGCTGAAAAAAGCAGTTGACGCCGTTGACGCTGCTCAAGATCAACCATTGATAGTCGTTTAGCTGGCTGATTGCTTTATCTGCGGGTTCCCAGCTGGGGGGGGCGATGATCTTGATGGTCGGCAACAGGATCGGGTGGGCTCCGGCCTGTTCAAGTTGAGACATAAATCCCGAGGCCTGAGATTCTGGTCGGGTGACAAGAATGTTCAGGCCTTTTAAAGGATCTGTTTGTTGGTGACAGGTCGGCATGGGAGTGGGTTAAATTTCAGGATTGGCTGCGAAACACTCTTCCAGAAGTTTACCGGCTCCTTGTTGTAAAAGGGTGCGGGCCAGTCCTTCACCTAATTCCTCAGGCTCTTTGCCTGTGGCAGTTTCCTTGATGATTTTGTGTCCGTCGAGGGCTGCGACCAGGCCGGTGATAGATATCAGGTTGCTCTCATCAACGGTGGCATAGGCGGCTATCGGGACCTGGCAGCCCCCCTCCAAGGTTCTCAAAAGAGCTCGTTCAGCACGCACTGCGAGGGCGGTTTTCCGGTCATGAAAAAAGGCCAGGCGCTGATTGTTGAAGTCATCTCCAATGCGGGTTTCAATACCCAGGGCTCCCTGGGCAATTGCCGGCAGGGAAATTATCGGGTCTAAGAGCTCAGTTACTTTGTCGGCCCAGCCTAAGCGTTTGACACCGGCATAGGCGAGGATGATTCCGTCATATTCGCCACGCTCAAGTTTTTTTAAGCGAGTGTCGACATTGCCGCGCAGATCTTTGGTTTTAAGATGTGGAAAGGCGTTAAGAAGCTGGGCTATGCGGCGCAGGCTGCTGGTGCCGATAACGGCTCCGTCAGGCATCTCATTTAAGTTTTTGCCGGTGTGGGAGAAGAAAGCGTCGCGAGGGTCCTCTCTAAGGGGATTAATAGCCACCTGGAGGCCTTCGGGGAGTTCGGTCGGGACATCCTTCATACTGTGAACCGCCAGATCGATATCTTTGGCCAGCAGGGCATCTTCAATCTCTTTAACAAAGAGACCTTTGCCGCCAACTTTGGCCAGGGGTACATCAAGAATTTTGTCACCTTTGGTTTTGATAACCTTAAGAGTGACCTCGATGCCGGGATACTCTCTTTCAAGCTCACTCTTGACCCAATTAGCTTGCCACAGGGCCAGGGCACTGCCGCGGGTGCCGATAGTGATTCGTTGTTTATCAGTCATCGGAGTTCTCCTTATTCATTTTCAGTCAGGTGGAATATTTTTCTAATGGTCGTGGCCGGCATACTTTCACCGCAGCCATCCTGTGATTTGAGATAGTTTATCGGGTGGTGGAGAAATTTATTGCCGATCGCATTAACCATAGCTTCTATGCGGCGGCGTTCTTTGGCGTCCATATCGGGAAATCCTGCCAAAGTTTTACTGAGTTCCTGCTCGCTGATTTTTCTGACCTGTTCACGCAACTCCTTGATCGTAGGGGTAACTGCCAGCGAGGCGATCCACTGTTCAAATTTATCAACTTCAAGATCCACCATAGCTTCAGCCCGCTGGGCTTCCTGCTGGCGTTGGTCAAGGTTTTCCGTGACCGTTTCTTGAAGATCGTCAACATCGTAAAGGTAGATATTGTCAAGTTCGTTGACTGTCGGGTCAATATCTCTAGGGACTGCAATATCGATCAGAAATATTGGTCGGTTGCGTCGTTTTTTTAAGGCCTGGGTAAGTTCCGGAGGGCCGATCAGATAATCGGGTGAGCCGGTCGAACTCAAGATGATATCAACCTGATCAAGGTGTTGACGGAATTTATCAAAGGGCAGGGCGATGCCGGAAAATTCTTCGGCCAGTTCCTGAGCTCGGTTTAAAGTTCGATTGGTTACGAGAACCTGTTCGATTCCCTGGTTGACAAAATGGCGGGCAGCCAGTTCACACATCTCTCCGGCCCCGATGAGCATAACTTTCATGCCCTTAAGATCGCCGAAAATCTTTTTCGCCAGTTCGACTGCAGCGAAACTGACTGACACCGCGCAACTGGCAATCTTGGTTTTGGTTCTGATCTCCTTGGCGATAAAGAAGGAGCGATGCATGAAGCGGTTGAGAATTAGACCGGTGGAGCAGGATTCCGAGGCGATAAAAAAGGCATCCTTTAGTTGACCCAGAATCTGAGGCTCGCCGACGACCATTGAGTCGAGGCTTGAGGCGACGCGAAAACCGTGACGGATCGCGTCTGAATCAGTGTGAAAGTAGAGTTTGTCGGCGAAAGAGTCGGCGGGGATCTGATGATATTGCGCCAGGAAATTGATCAGTTTATCACGGCACTGATCTAAATCCTGGCTGATACCGCACAATTCAACCCGATTGCAGGTCGAAAGGATCAGGCCTTCACTTAACTCGGCTTCTTCTTTGAGCTGGTGCAGGGCTGCAGGCAGGGCTTCACTGTTAAAGGCCAGGCGCTCTCGGGTTTCAACCGGTGCGGTTTGATGGTTAAGTCCTAAGGTTACAATATGCATATGTTGAAATTAATTATAGATCAATGAACGTAACTGTGGAGGCCGCTTAACAGGAGGTTGACCCCTAAAAAAGTGAACATTATAGCGGCAAAACCGATAATTGTCAGGAGCGAGGCTTTGCGGCCGCGCCAGCCAGAATTCATCCGGCCGTGTAAAAGTGCGGCAAAAAGGAGCCAGGTGATCAGTGACCAGGTCTCTTTAGGGTCCCAGCTCCAATGGGCGCCCCAAGCGTAGGAAGCCCAGACTGAGCCGCTGATAATCCCCAGAGTGAGCAGTGGAAAACCGAGGCGCAGGCAGAGATAGTTAAGCTCGTCCAGTCTTTGCAGGGCCGGTAGTTTACGAAAAATACCTTTTATCTTTTTCTTTTTTATCAAGCGTTCCTGTAACAGGTACATTACAGCCCCACCGCAGCCTAATGCCAGAAAAGCGTTGCCGGCAAAGCTTAAGAGGACGTGGAGCGGGAGCCAGAAGCTTTTTAAGATCGGGGGTTGCGGAGTGATAGTGTGGGGTGTGATCAGAGCCCAGAGGGTGAAAATAATCAGCAGGGGTGAGGTGAAAGTGCCGAGTGTTGGAACCTTGTTTTTGCGGCTCACCAGTAAGAAGGCCAGAGCCAGGAGCAGGGCAAAGAATGAGAGGGATTCATGCAGGTTGGTGACGGCCAGGGTCTGGGCCTGACCGCAGCGCCATAAAAAAGCCAGAAGGTGAAAAACAAACCCTGCCAGAATGGAGTTTCTACTCCAGGGCAGGGCTTTGGACTTAAGGCGAAAAAGGTACACGAAACCGGCTACCATACACAGGGTATAGAGAGTTAAGGCCCCG
Organism: Thermodesulfobacteriota bacterium; assembly: GCA_024762675.1. GTDB lineage: Bacteria > Desulfobacterota > Anaeroferrophillalia > Anaeroferrophillales > Tharpellaceae > Tharpella. The sequence goes on from JANTGZ010000082.1 coordinate 6,104, forward strand.
CCAAGCAGAGTTGTATAAATAATGTCCATTGTTTTTCAGTGGTTATCTGGTTTGTTTTAATGATGGCCGTTTATAACGGTCTCGCTCAAAAGTGTCAACAGCTATCAGAGGTTATTGTTATAATAAAGAGAAAAAGATTGTACTTTTATGGGGTGAAATGGTATGAAGTGCAGCTCGAAAAATAAGAATCAAGAATTGAGAATTACCAGTTATCGATTCTAAATCGACCAGTTGATTACATTTTTTATCTCAAATTTAAAGAGGAGAGGGTTGAATGTATTTCCCTGTCTACCGCCCACGGCGTTTGCGGGCTGATGCCAATATCCGGCGCATGGTTCGTGAGACCTCACTTTCAGTAGATGATTTTATAGCGCCACTTTTCGTTTGCCCGGGTCAGGGCGTGCGGCATGAAATCAGTTCAATGCCGGGTAACTATCAGCTCTCTATCGATGAACTGGTTTTAGAGGCCGGTGAGTTGAAAAGTCTTGGGGTGCCGGCGATTATTCTCTTTGGTATCCCTGAGAGTAAGGATGAGTTGGGTACCGGCGCTTATGATGAGCACGGTATCATTCAGGAGGCGATTCGGGCTTTGAAGGCTGAAGTCAGCGGCCTCTTGGTGATTACCGATGTCTGTCTTTGCGAATACACTTCGCACGGACACTGCGGTGTTGTTGAAAATGGGCGGATCGTTAATGATAAAACCTTGGAACTACTTGCCAAAGAAGCTGTTTCTCATGCCCGGGCCGGAGCTGATATGGTGGCTCCTTCAGATATGATGGACGGCCGCGTCGGTTTTATTCGCAAGGCTCTGGATGAGGCCGGTTTTGACCAGATAACCTTGATGTCCTATGCCGTTAAATATGCTTCGGCATTTTATGGTCCTTTTCGTGAAGCGGCGGAATCTCCACCTCAATTCGGGGATCGGAAAAGTTATCAGATGGATCCTGCCAATGCTCGTGAAGCCTTACGTGAGGCAGCCCTCGATATTGAAGAGGGGGCCGATATAATTATGGTAAAGCCGGCACTCCCTTATCTCGATATCATACGTTCGTTGAAAGAGGAGTTTGATCACCCTTTGGCGGCTTATAATGTCAGTGGTGAATTTGCCATGATCAAGGCGGCAGCGGAGAAGGGCTGGATCGATGGTGAACAGGCTATGCTTGAGTCCCTGCTTTCTATTAAAAGGGCCGGGGCTGACATGATTCTTACCTATTTTGCCAAGGAGGCGGCCCGTATTTTATGAGTTTGGGGGTCGACTATACCCGGCATGAGGTTCGGCAGATGGCAGGTTATGTGCCTGGCCGCCAACCGTTGCCGGGCAGTAGAGTAATTAAATTAAATACCAACGAAAGTCCATTTCCACCCTCGCCGGCGGTAGGCCGAGCTCTTACGCAGGTGTTGGTGAATAGTGATCTCTTACGACGTTATCCCGATCCGCAAAGCCTTGATCTGCGACGGAGTGCCGCTACGATATTTGGTTGTGAGACGGAGCAGGTGATTGCCGGGAATGGTTCAGATGAACTCTTGCGCATTCTTCTTGATACCTTTGTTGAAGAGGGCGAGAAGGTTGCTTTTTTTTCACCATCCTACTCACTCTATCCGGTGTTGACCCGGATCCGTGGGGGCTTGGCCGGGGCTCTGCCCCTCTTTCAGGATGGTGCCCTCTATCAACCTCAATTGGACGATACCAAGCTCTTTTTTTTGACCAGTCCCAATGCGCCTTTGGGTTTCTCCTTCAGTAACGACTACATCCGACAAATGGCCAAGGATCTGAGTGGTATTCTGGTTGTTGATGAGGCTTATGCTGATTTTGCCCGGGATAATGCTCTGTCATTGCTTTCTGAAGTTGATAATCTGGTGGTTTTGCGGACTTTTTCTAAATCTTATGGCCTGGCCTCTTTGCGGGTCGGTCTGGGTTTTGCCGCAAAGGCCCTTATCGAGCAACTTGACAAGGTGCGTGATAGTTATAATCTTGACCGCCTGGCTCAGGTCGGGGCCCGAGCCGCCCTTGAGGATCAGGAATATCTGCGTAAAACCGTGGCTTTAGTGGTCCAGGAGCGTCAACGCCTGGCGGTTGCTTTACAGGAGTTGGGATTTACGGTTGAGCCCTCACAAACTAACTTTATATTTGTTACACCACCCACCGCTTATAAGGCGTCTGCACTCTATTCAGGGCTTGAAAAAGCCGGCATTCTGGTTCGTTATTTCAGTGACCCGCAACTCTCCCATGGGTTGCGAATTACAATCGGCACTCGGGATGAGATGGATCAGTTAGTTATTACAATAAAAGATTTACTGAAAAATGGAGATAGAAAATAATGGCAATTGCTGGAAAGATTACCGATTTCATGGAGCGCTCTTCATGGATTCGCAAGATGTTTGAAGAGGGGGCTGCCCTAAAAGCCCAGTACGGAGCTGATCAGGTCTGTGACTTTACGCTCGGCAACCCCGATGTTGCCGCCCCTGAGGCGGTTGAGGAGGAGCTCGCAAAAATTATTCATGAGCCGGCTCTTCTCAAGCACGGTTATATGCCCAACGCCGGTTTTCCCGAAACCCGAGCCGCGATCGCTGCTTTTCTGGAGGGTGAACAGCAGGTTAAAGTCAATCCTCAGGGAGTTATTATGACCTGTGGTGCCGGCGGCGCTCTCAATGTAATATTAAAAGCGATTTTGAATCCGGGAGATGAGGTGATTACACCCAGCCCGTTTTTTGTCGAGTACAATTTCTATGCTGATAATCATGGCGGTGTTTTGCGCAGCATTCCCCAGATTGATGGGTTTGCTCTCGATCTTGAGGGGATTGCGGCAGCAATCAATGAAAAAACTGCGGCGGTCATTATCAACTCACCCAATAATCCCAGTGGAGTTATCTTTTCAGCTGAACAGATTGCCGGTCTGGGCCGTCTGCTTGCGGAGAAATCATCAGAGTTGGGCCGGGTAATCTATTTGATTTCAGATGAACCCTACCGTAAGCTGGTTTATGACGGGGTTACCGTACCGCCGATTTTTCCGGCTTACCGCAACAGTATTATTGCCAACTCCTACTCTAAGGAGCTCTCTTTAGCGGGTGAGCGTATCGGTTTTCTGGCTCTACATCCTGAGGCTGATGATTTTGAACAACTGGCCAATGGTTTTGTTTTTGCCAATCGGGTTTTGGGTTTTGTCAACGCCCCGGGTATCATGCAGCGACTGGTTGCGCGTCTGCAAGGTGTAACGGTTGATGTTTCAATCTACCAGCGTAAGCGCGATCTCCTGTATCAAGGCCTGGTTGATGCCGGCTTTCAGCTAACTAAACCACAAGGGGCTTTCTATCTCTTTCCTCGCAGTCCGCTGGCCGATGATGTCGAGTTTGTCAGAGAACTTCAGCTGTACAGGATTTTGGCTGTACCTGGCAGTGGTTTCAGTGGGCCCGGTTTTTTTCGTCTTGCCTACTGCGTCGATGATGCGACGATCGAACGTTCACTACCGATCTTTAAGGAGGTTGGCAAAAAATTCTGTTAAATTGAAAAGATTTTCATGAAAAGAGGACTTTTAAAATGAAAGATGTTGTGATTATGGGAACCGGTTCCGCCGCTCCCGATAATGTGGTTACTAACTTCGATCTCGAAAAGATCATGGATACCAGTGATGAGTGGATAGTTCAGCGTACAGGTATAAAATCAAGGCATATTGTGCGGCCGGGAGAGAAGTTTTCCGACTTTGCGGTTCCGGCATCGAAGCAGGCATTGGCCGTAGCCGGCATTGAGGCTTCAGATCTTGATCTGATCATCTGTGGCACGATGACGCCCGATTATCTGATGCCGGCCGGGGCCTGTTCGGTGCAAGCTCTTTTGGGGGCTGGAAAATCGACGGGGATGGATGTTTGTGCCGCCTGCTCCGGTTTTATCTATGGGCTCTCAATTGCTGAGAAATATCTTAAATGTGATCCTGATATGCATATTCTGGTGGTTGGCGGGGAGATTGTCAGCCATCATCTTGATTGGGAGGATCGTACCACCGCCGTACTCTTTGGCGATGCTGTCGGAGCTGCCGTGGTTGGTGCCCGGGAAAATCATGGCGCCAAATTGAAAGCAGTTGAAACCGGTTCAGATGGCAATCTCGGGCGTTTGCTCTACATCAATGGTTTGGGCTCGGCGGTTCCGATCACCAAGGATTTTAATGTTGACGATAACTATATCAAGATGAAGGGCCGTGAAATTTTCAAACACGCAATCAAAAATATGGTTGAGGTTTCAAATCAGGCTCTTGCAAAAGCTGGATATACGGTTGATCAGGTAACCAAGGTCATCCCGCATCAGGCCAATATGCGGATTATCGAGATGCTGGCCAAACAGTTTAAAAAACCGATGGATAATGTCTTTGTCAATATCGATCGCTATGGTAACTCCTCGGCCGGTACTATTCCGGTGGCTCTTGATGAGGCGGTTTGCAGTGATTTTCTGGAACCCGGTGATGTGGTTTTGCTGACGGTTTTCGGCGGTGGTTTGACTTGGGCTGCGGCGGTGATTGAGTGGTAGGTCGTATTTAAAGTAGAGTCATTGAAAAGATTTAAACGCGCAACCGATAACAGGAGTTATTGTCGGTTGCGCGTTCTGTTTTCAAATGCCTCTGTTTTATGAAAGGGTTATTTATTCAACCTGGTTTACGACCATAGGCAGAAGATCTTTTTGCCATTTTCCGGTCGGGCTTTGATCTTCTCCATATGGCGCAGGGTGGCAAGGTTTCTCTCGGTCTCTTTTTCCGTAAGCTTAAGGCGGGTGGCGAGTTGGTGTATGTCAACCCCGCCGGTTTCGGTCAGGATCTTGATTAGATCTTTTTGGGTCGCGGTCATGGTTGATTCACTTTCGCTACATGATTTGGCGTGATGGACTGCCCATGGATCGCAGATTCTGGTTGGTGAAAGAGTATCCATATAACAGTCTTCACACAGGAGTTGACTGTTACTTTGCTGTTCATCTCCGGGCGCTATGGTGACCCCGCACTGGTCGCAAATTTTACTCATCGGATGCTTATTCCTTTCATTTA
>JANTGZ010000083.1 GCA_024762675.1 Thermodesulfobacteriota bacterium
GATAAGAAAGCTTAATTTGACAGCTGTTTAATCGGGGGAGGCGTGAGCCTCCCCCCTTTTTACATTTTTGCAATTATAAACCATTATTTTATTTGACTATTGATGAAGATTAGGAGGGGCTAGTGAATAAGCCGCAATTTGAACTTGGTGACATTACAATAGGTCAGTTATTTGAGACTGTAAGTGATCAGTTTGGGGAGAGTAAAGCTCTCGATTACAACCAGCTTGGGATCAGCTACACTTACAATGAACTCAATGATGTTTGCAACAAGGTAGCCAAAGGTTTTATGGCGCTCGGGATTGAACGGGGCGATCATGTCGCGATTTGGGCTAATAATGTTCCCGAGTGGGTCTATGCTCAGTTTGGGTTGCCGAAAATGGGTGCAGTTCTGGTTACGGTTAACACCGCCTATCGTAGTTTTGAGCTTGAGTACCTGATGAAGCAGTCCGACTCTACAACCCTGGTTTTGATTGGTGGTGTGCGGGAAGCAGACGAATATGTAAAGGTTATTAATGATGTCTGCCCGGAACTCAAAGATTCCAAGCCGGGAGAGCTGAACAGCGCCAAGCTGCCGAAACTTAAAAACGTTGTCTATATCGGCGAAGAGAAGATTCCAGGGACCTTCGGCTGGGAAGATGTTATGGCTTTGGGTGAAAAAGTGACTGATGCTGAGCTTAAAGCTCGCCATGCCACATGTGAACCTGAAGATGTTGTCAATATGCAGTACACCTCTGGAACTACCGGCTTTCCCAAAGGGGTTATGCTGACTCATACCAATCTTATCGGTAACGCCTACAGCATGGCTGAGTGCATGAACCTGACGGCGGATGACTGCACCTGTATCCCTGTACCGATGTTTCACTGTTTCGGTTGTGTTATCGGAAATTTATGTTGCCTGGTTTCCGGGGCGACGATGGCTCCGGTCTTAGCCTTCGATCCGGTTGCGGTTATGGAAGCGGTCGATGCCTGCAAGGCTACCGCGCTTCTCGGGGTGCCGACGATGTTTATCGCCGAACTTGAGCAGATGAAGAAGAAGAAGTACGACACCTCGCATCTGCGCACCGGGGTTATGGCCGGCTCTCCCTGCCCGATTGAAGTTATGAAACAGGTGGTTGAGGTTATGGGTGCCAGTGAAATGTGTATTACCTATGGTCAGACCGAAGCTTCACCCGGGATTACGATGACCCGGGTCACTGATTCTGTTGATCTCAGGGTCTCTACGGTTGGCCGGGCTCTGCCTAATGTCGAGGTCAAAATCATCGACCCCGATACCGGAGATGAGTTGCCACGTGGTCAGCAGGGTGAGTTGTGTAGTCGCGGTTACCACGTCATGAAAGGTTATTACATGATGCCGGAAGCGACTGAGAAAACTATCGACAGCGACGGCTGGCTCCATACCCGTGATCTGGCGGTTATGGATGATGCTGGCAATTGTAAGATTACCGGGCGCATGGGCGATATGATCATCCGTGGCGGCGAGAATATCTATCCTCGTGAAATCGAAGAGTTCCTCTACACCAACGACCAGATTAAGGATGTTCAGGTAGTCGGCGTTCCCAGTATCAAATATGGCGAAGAGGTTGTCGCTTACGTTCAGATGAAACCGGGCGAAACCACAACCGAAGCGGACCTCAAAGCGTTTTGCAAAGGCAAGATAGCTTTCCATAAAACCCCGGCTTTCTTTATGTTTGTAGAAGAGTATCCGGTGACCGCCAGCGGTAAGATCCAGAAATATAAATTGCGGGATATGGCTACGGAAGCACTTGGCCGTGAAGAAGATGCTAAAGTCAAGACCGCTTAGTTAAATACCATCTGCCATTGCAGGAGACGCGGGGGCTGGCGAGCCCGCTTCCCCGCGTGTAATAAAGGTTTGATTAACCATTAAGTTTCAAAGGGAGGGAGGAGAAGAGTTTAGAAGTAAGCCTTCGATTGCGAGGGGAGAGAGTCGGTTTTATCGGTTCCGTTGTAAAAGTTGTCACTGCGGCATAAAAGTGAATTTCCAGATTGGCATGGTGTTTTGAGAAAGTAATTTTTATCGTTTTTTTACCGGCTTTTATCAGGAAAGTTATTTGCTGCCCGTATCTGTGACGGAAATTATTCTTAAATTTAGGAGGAGAATGTTTATGGGTGCTTATAAAAAGGAGTGTTTGTTTTCGTTAATCAGCTTCTTGATAGTTATCTTGCTGACCAATATCTACCCGCTGTTCTATATGTTTCCGGGTATTACCAAGGGTTATATCATGGGTTTCCCGACTCACTATTTCCTGGCCATGTTTATCGGCTGGGTGGTTCTTTTTTTCTTTTACTGGTTCTATATGAATGTCAGTGAAAATATTGACCGTGAGATTGAAGCAAGTACTGCCGGAGGTGAAAAATGAAACGTCTGATTCTTGCCGTTCTGGCTCTGCTCTGCTCACCGGCTCTGGTTTTGGCAGCCGAAGAGGCCGCCAAAAAAATGTACAAGTTTGAGCCGACCAAGTCGATATCGACCTTTGGTTTGGTCTATACCGTACTCATGGTTGTAACCTTTCTTTACGTTGGTTATCTTTCTCAGAAAAAGACCTCGACCTCGGACGACTACTATACCGCCGGTCGTGGGATTGGTGCCCTCTCCAACGGTCTGGCGATGACCTCAAACTTCCTCAGTCTGGCGACCTTTCTCGGGTTTACCGCGTTGATCTGGAAACTCCAGTACCTTCTGGTTGCCTTCGTTATGGCCTGGTTGGGTGGTTTCGTTATGGTCTCTATCTCAGTTGCTCCGAGTCTGCGGCGCTGGGGTAAATTTACCAGTATGCAGTTTATCGGTGAACGTTATGGTACCGCCGCCAAGATTATCTCGGTTCTCTGTATGATCCTCTTGGCCCAACTCTACCTGATCGGTCAGATGAAGGGTGTCGGCAACATCTTCCAGGTTATGTTTCACTGGGATTACACCATGGGTCTCATCGTCGGTGGTCTCGTCGTTACCACTTATGTTACTATCGGTGGCATGTATGGACTTTCCTACAATCAGACCCTGCAGAGTATCATCCTCCAGTTTGCTCTGATCTTTCCGACCATCATCATTCTGCTGAAACTCGGTGCCGGTGGCGGCAGTATCTTCCCGCCGTTTGGTTATTCCAAACTGGTTCCGACGATGTTGGCCGAGCTGCCAACCTATTTTGATCCATTTACTACGGTCATGGGTAAACTACCGCTGAGTTTCAAATACTATACCGCGATTTTCCTGAGCCTCGCTTTCGGTACTATCGGCCTGCCCCATGTCGCCATGCGTTACTTTACGGCGCCCTCGGTTCGTGAAGGTAAAAAAGCGACTTTGTGGGCTATCTTCTTTATCGGTTTTGTCTTTCTGACCACGTTTGCGATCGGCTTTGCCGCCAAACTCTATACCGTTCAGGAAATTATGGGCGTCCAGGGGCTTAACATCAACCCGAAAGATGCTGATCTGCTTGTTGTCGTCATGAGTCAAGCCTTTACACCGTCCTGGATTGGTGCCTTACCGATCGCAGGGGCCATGGCCGCCGGACTCTCAACGATTGCCGGTCTCCTGATGGTTATCGGTACTGGTATCGGTCATGATATCTATACGACCATTAATCCTAACGCATCCGATGCCAAGAAGATGAAAATGGGTCTTATTTTCACCGGTATCGGTGGTCTCGCGACTATTGGTCTGGCTTTGAATCCGCCGCAATTTTTGTTGACCAGTGTTATCTGGGCCTTCGTGGTTGCCGCTTCGACCTTTACTCCGGTTCTGATCCTCGGTATCTGGTGGAAAGGTGCCAACAAGATTGGTGCCAATCTCGGTATGATTGTCGGTGCGGTTCTCTCGATTACGCTGTGGTGGACCAAGGGTAAACTCTTTGGGATTACCTTCATCAACATGGGCCCTCTGGGTTATTTGATGGGCGGTATCTTCAGTGCTTCCGCAGCCTGGTTTGTGACGGTTGTTGCCAGCTTGGTTACCGGTGGTGAGAAGGATGAAGAGATCCTCCGCGTTGTTGATAAGATTCACGGTTGGAACGACTACAGTACTGCACGCTACTCCGGTAATACCTTTGCAATCTGTTGTGCGCTGGTTGCTCTCGGTTTGATGATCTGGTCGTCGATGCCGGTCTAGATCTGCTTTTTGCTGGACGCATTGAAAAAGACAGGGGGGATCTCAATCCCTCCTGTCTTTTCATTTGCGGTTGTGATATGTTTGTAATCTATCGGGGACCAACCCCGGTTTTCGTGCTTTAAAAATTAAGCTTCAGGTTTTAACTTATGATATTTACCGACCTTTTTCTTCTCCGAGATACCCCGTACCGTTTTGCTGGAGAGAGCTCGCGTTCACCGATGTGGATGCCCTTTATGTTGATTAGTATGGGCTCTCTCTATGGAATCCTGGTCGCCTTTTTTCAAAAAACTGCCGGGGGCGAGATTCATGGTTATGCCGTGGAGGAGATCTCAAATACCATTCTCATTGGTGGGAACATCGTCGCTGGTGTCTTAATCGCGCTCTTTTTCCATGGCGGGACGACCCTGCTGGTTTGGCTTATGGCTCGCGGGGTCGGGGGCCCGGGCCTTTTGGCTTTGCTCTATCGAACCTCAGCTTTTTTGCTGCCGCTGACATTTCCAGCCCTTCCCTATCTGGCCGCCAAGAGTGTTCTGCCGGAGGGAGATCTGAACTCGATTTTGCCGTATAGCTGGATCTATGTTCCACTTGCAGTTTATTCTCTAATTTCCCTTACTGTAGGACTATTTCATATGTTTCGCGTGACTCAGCAAGTCACACCCCTGCGCTGTGCTATGGCGGTTTTTCTTCTGCTATTTTTCTCGGTTGGAGTTTTGATGCTTTAAAGAAGTTTATCATCATCTTTGGCCTTTAGGAAAGCAACGGTGCGTAGCTCCGACCAGTATCTCTTGTCCCGATTAAAAGCGACAAATCCAACATGGCCGCCATGTTTCGGGGTTTCAAATGAGAGGTATGGGTTGGCGGCGCACTCTTCGAAAGGATAGCAGCTTTCAGCCAGAAAAGGGTCGTCTAAGGCGTTGATCAGAAGGGTTTTGACCTGAATATCCTTGATAAATTGTTTAGAGCTGCACTGTTGCCAGTAATCCAAGGCATCGACAAAACCATGTAGTGGAGCAGTGTAGCGGTTGTCAAAGTCGTGAAAATTTTTTATCAAGTTGTAGTCGCGGTCATCAAAAAGATCGGGGAAGCTAGGTTTCTTGGCTTTTATCTTTTTATGGAGAAGGCGCAAAAACCTTTTCATATAGATCTGGTTGCTTGCTTTTGCAATCTCTTCACTTCCCGCCTTAAGATCACAGGGCACTGAAAAAGCGACACACTTTTTTATGCGCCGGTCTACTGAACGACCTTTTCGACCCAGGTAGACCAAAGAAATATTGCCTCCCATACTGAAACCTACGAGATTGATTTCCCGGTACCTGTAATTCATGAAAACATGCTCAATCACCGTTTCTAGATCTACATAAAAACCGCTGTGATAGAGTTTTGGCTGGCGGTTGATAGTCCCACCACAACCGCGAAAATTCCAGGCCAGGGCGTCAAAACCGGCTTTGCTTACGGCTCTGACCATTCCTTTGACATAGGCTCTTGAAGAGTTACCCTCCAGGCCATGTGAGATGATGGCAAGTTTGTCGGAGTCGACCGACATCCAGTCAAGATCAAGGAAGTCATCATCAGGAGTTGCGACTCTTTCCCTTCGATACTGAACCCCCGTTACCTTGCGAAAGATGGTGGGATAGATAGATTGCCGGTGGCCGTTACGAAAAAACCGGGGCGCTTGATATTCAGTCATAGTTGGCTTGCAGGTCAAAGATATTTATAAAATTAGATAGACGTTTATCGGCATGATTAACAGATGCAATCTTCTTTTTCAATAGAGTATAGATCTTTTACGGCAGGAACGAAAATTTGACAAATAAACCAATAGTTGTTGTCAGCCGTTGCCTAGGTTTCGCAATTTGTCGCTGGAACGGGGCTGCTATTGAAAACCGGATTATCGAAGATTTGGGGGAGCAGGTTAACTTTATCACAGTTTGTCCCGAATTAGAGATTGGTCTTGGAGTGCCTCGGGAACCAATTCTTATAGTAAAAAAAAGTATTGGGCTGAAACTGCTGCAACCGGCTACCGGGGCCGACCTGACCGCTAAGATGATCTCTTTTTGCCATGCTTTTCTCAATTCGGTCGACCAGGTCGACGGCTTTCTTTTAAAGCGTAAATCTCCCTCTTGTGGTTTGAATAACGTTCCCGTTTATGCCGGCCCGAATGACGAGCACTCTATTGATCAAGTCCCGGGTTTCTTTGCTCAGGCTGTTCTTAAGCGTTTTCCGGAAACACCGGTCGTCGATGAAGCTCAATTGGAAGACTCTATCTTGCGTGAAAAATGGTTGCAGGCAGTATTTAATCGGGCTCAGCTTCGTATGGTTCAACATGAATTATAATATTCAGTGAATAGGGAAGGGTTTTTTTGAGGAACTCCTCCAGTCGATGGGCCAGTTCATGGCCGGCGGCGACGCTCATCTCACCGGGAACCAGAACGTGGACATCGAGAAAAACCTCCCGGCCCAGCCTCCTGGTGCGTAGATGATGCCAGGAGAGAATTTCTGGAAATTGGTTTAAGGTCGTTTCAATCTCCAGCTGAATTGCCGGTGAAGCGGCCTCTTCGAGCAGCTGTCCGAGCCCCTTATAACCCATCTTTAAAGCGACAAAAGCGATCATCCCGCCGACAACCAGACCTGCTGCCAAATCTCCTCCATGCCACCCCAGCCAACCAGCGCCGGCCCCGACGAGAACTACCAGTGATGAGAGCGCATCCGAGCGGTGATGCCAGGCGTTGGCTTCGAGGGCGGGACTGTTAAGGCTTTTGGCCAAGGCGATGGTTTTCTTATATATAAACTCTTTTAAAGCAACCGAAATCAGGGCTATAGCCAGCACCCAGGTGAGGTTTACGGGGTGAGGAGCGCCGTGTAAAAGGCATAAAAAGGCTTTTTTCATGATTCCCAGGCTGACCACTAGAAGAGTAAGGGCAACCATCAGCGAAGCCAGAGTTTCCAGTTTCCCATGGCCGTATGGGTGATTACTGTCTGCCGGACGGGCGGCCAGCTTAAGCCCCCAGAGAACAATTAAATCGGTAATCAGATCGGTCAGCGAGTGGATGCCGTCGGCAACCAGGGCCAGGGAGGAGACCAGGATACCGCCCGTCAGTTTAGCGATAATCAGGACAATGTTTATAATCAGGCCGAGGTAGACAACCCGTTTTTCGGGATTGTTACCGGGGGTGATCTCTTCTCTTTTCGAGGCTTGCTCAGGCATGAGTAGATATTTATTACCGATAGTCTGCTCTGGGGCAGATGAAAAAAAGTTCTGGAATCAGGATTCATATTATCACCTTTATATTATCTTTACAATAATGCTATATCCTTTATGGAAAATAGTAAGGTTCAGTGTAACTATTCAGCCTATCGAAAAAATATTTAAACCACCCGTTCGCTCTGCTCACTAGAGAACACAGAGGTCAATATAGTTAAGATTTTCTCTGTGAACTCTGTGGTAAAAAAATATTACGCTCAATAGTTACGATTCAGTTTGTAATGCCGAAAGTAGAGAGTCATTTACAGGAATATATGAGCATGAAAAAAGAGTTTATAGTTGTGGTTGAGGATGAGACCGATATCCGTGAGGTTCTGGTCTATAATCTCGAACGAGAGGGGTACCGGGTCAAGAGTGCCAGAGATGGCAAAAAAGGTTTGGCGATGATACAGGAGGAGATCCCTGATCTGGTGTTGCTTGATCTGATGTTGCCGGGAATCGATGGTCTCGAGATCTGTAAAAGGCTTAAAGGTGATGATCTGACCAGCGCTATTCCGATTGTCATGGTCTCAGCTCGCGGTGAGGAGAGTGATATCGTAATCGGGCTGGAGCTTGGTGCCGAAGACTATATCGCCAAACCGTTTGGGACGCGTGAACTTCTGGCTCGGGTTAATGCCGTTCTCCGGCGCCTGGAGCCGCAAAGTGAAAGACAAGTTAATCAACGCATCGAATGTGAAGGTGTCACTATCGATGTTGGGCGTCACCAAGTAAGCGTTGATGGCACTCCGGTATCTCTTACTGCAACAGAATTTAAGCTTCTCCATTTTCTGGCTCATCATCCGGGTTGGGTTTTTACCCGGGATCATCTCTTGAGTCGGATCATGGGAGATGATAATTTTGTTGTCGATCGCAATATCGATGTTCATATTCAGGCGGTACGCAAAAAATTGGGCCCGCATCGTAACTTGATCGAAACCATTCGTGGTATCGGCTATCGCTTTAAAGAGCACAACGAGTCCTAAAGATGAATTTTTTTCACTCCCGTTTATTGTGGAAGATATACTCCATTTTTGTCGTCATAATTTTACTGTCAGCCGTAATAGTTGGAGGCTTGACTGGTGAATTGATTAAGCGAAAGACGCTTAATGAGGTCCAGGAGACCCTGACGGTTAGAGCAACGCTTTTAAGCGAATTGGCAGTCCATTTTTTGGAGACTGGAAACCACCCTCTATTGCAGGTTAAGATTAAGGCCTTGGGGCAAAAGACCGCAACCCGTTTGACGGTCATCAACTTCGATGGAATCGTAGTCGCCGATTCCGATAAAGATCCTGAAACTATGGACAATCATGGTAGCCGACCAGAAGTGAAAGAGGCTCATCTCTATGCTTTGGGGGTGGCTACGCGTTTTAGTGAAACCTTGAAGACTGAGATGATGTATCTTGCCCAAAGTGTGCGCTCAAATCAGAAGATAGTGGGCTATGCAAGGGTTTCACTGCCCTTGACGGTTATTGATCAGCGCATCAGGGAGAGTCGCAAGGCGATCGTCTTTGGCATTGGAGTGGTTGCTCTCTTAACCATGCTCTTTGGTTTTTTCCTTGCCCAGCACTTTATCAAGCCCTTGCTCAGCATGACTCGGATGGCTGAAGCTATGGCCGCTGGAGATTTCAGCCAGCGGCTAAAATTAAGACATAAGGATGAAATCGGACACCTGGCCAAAACCTTTAATCTTATGGCCGAAAAATCACAGCAGCGGATTGCTACTATAAATCTTGACCGCAGCAAGCTGAACGCCATCCTTTCGGCTATGGGCGAAGGGGTGATAGCGGTTGACCGCGAAGAGAATGTGATTCACATAAATGAGGCTGCGGCTTCACTGCTGGATACGGAAATCGTAAAAAGCTTGGGAAAACCGATCTGGGAAATAACTCGCCTGCAGGATCTCTGTCAGATTCTGACTGATGCCGGACTTGCGTCCGACGAAATTAAGAGAAGTATGAATATCTCTTTTGGTATCCGGGAACGTATTGTCGAGATGCATGCAGTTCCGTTAAAAGGCAGTGATGAAAAAACAGTTGGAGCCATGGTGGTCTTGCTTGATGTTTCCGAACTCAGGCATCTAGAGACCGTACGTCGCGATTTTGTCACCAATGCTTCGCATGAGTTGAAAACCCCAATTACCGCAATCAGAGCTCTGGTTGAGACGGTGATTGATGACTTTGAAGGTATGGAAAAAGAGACTCAGCTCTCTTTTCTAAATAAAATCAACAACCAGTCACTTCGTCTGACGGCGATTATCGTAGATTTGATGGCTCTCTCCCGGTTTGAGTTGCAGGATGATTTGGGGGTGAAAATTAAGGTTGATTTGGGTCGTGCCATCGATAACTCTTTTCAGAGTCTGATGCCTTCGGTAGAAGAGAAAAATCTCCGCATTGAAATCTCAAAACCCCATCATACGATCGAAATTCAAAGTGATGAGGAGTCCTTAGACCAGGCCATAACCAACCTGCTTGATAATGCAATTAAGTATACTCCGGCCGGGGGCTGTATCTGGATACGTCTTATAGAGATCGATAACGAGGCTGTAATTGAGGTTGAAGATACCGGTATCGGTATAGAACCGGACGATAAGGAGAGGATTTTCGAGCGCTTTTACAGGGTTGACAAAGCCCGTTCTCGAGAGCTCGGGGGCACCGGTTTGGGACTGGCCATCGTGCGCCATATTGTTATGGCCCATAACGGCCGGATTGAAGTAGAGAGCCTGCCCGGTAGTGGCAGTACCTTTCGAATTTACCTGCCCTTAACCAAAGTATAAATAAAACGTGGAGAGAGAGGAAATGTCTAAACATCTGCAAATTGAGCTCGATAACCTCAAAAAAGAGTTACTGGGTATTGCCGCGATGGTTGAAAACGCTACCGACAAGGCCTTGGTCGCTCTGGTTGAACGTCGGCTTGAACTCGCCAAAGAGGTGATCGAAGAAGATAATCTGATTAATGATAAAGAGGTTCGCATCGAAGAGGAGTGTCTTAAAATTTTGGCTCTGCATCAACCTATGGCCACTGATCTGCGTTTTGTGATTACTGTCTTAAAAGTTAATAACGATCTTGAGCGGGTTGGTGATCTGGCCGTTAACATTGCTGAGCGCGCCACTTACTTGTCGGAGCATGAGATGCTCGCAGTAACCCTCGATTTTCCGGAAATGGCGGCCGGGGTAATGGATATGTTGCAACCGGCTATTGATGCTCTGACCAATAAGGATACCCGATTGGCCCGAGAGGTGATCGCTAAAGATGATGCCATTGACGATGCCAACCGTAAAATGTACA
>JANTGZ010000084.1 GCA_024762675.1 Thermodesulfobacteriota bacterium
AAACAAGATGAGTAAGAACCAAAATATGCCCCAGAAAAGTGGCGTAAGTATGTATTCTGCCAACAACTTCATATAAAAAATCATTTAAGAATTTAAAAGAAACATCAAGATATCAAGAGAAAATGCCACTACGGGAATCAACATACTTTTCGATACGTATTTGACGACATAACAAAAAGAGGGTCGGTTGTAAATGTTTTTACATAGAAAGAAATAATCAGTGGCGTACCTATTTCGTTTGACAAGAAAACACTGCGAAGTTGAAGTTTAGAAAATATTTTGTTAGGTTGTTCTGGAAAATTGTAACGCTTGATTAAGCTGTAGACCAAGCCTCTCCCATGCTGACGGTTCATTTGATGCTAATAAAGATTATCTACAGGTTCTATCTTTGCCTCTTTCTGGTTTTGGGACTGCGCCGCTCCTATACCTGGCACAGGAGTTGGAGCCTCGGCGCAGGACCGAATTGGCCGATAGCGTCACCCTAATCTTCTCTTTTCTGTGGTAGCAGGTAGTGCTAAGATAAAGACTTGGGAGAAGATATTCAATTAATCAGGAACTCTCGCCGTCTCTAATAAGGTGGGTCATCATGCTGACATCAAATTTGCTGACCGAAACTGAAAAAATAATACAAAATGTCTTTAGGCTACCTCTAAAAATTGCCTACCGAACAGCGATCTCTCCTCTACTCATTTTCGACCAGCATACTCATCCCCATACCACCGCCGACGCACAGGGTCGCCAGACCTAAGCCCAAACTGCGGCGCTTCATCTCATGCAAAAGTGAGATCAAGATACGAGCTCCGGTACAACCGACAGGATGGCCCAGACCGATGCCGGAACCGTTGACATTGGTGATTTCGCGATTAAGCTCAAGCCCCTGTTCACAAGCCAGATACTGGGCGGCGAAGGCTTCGTTAAGTTCGATAAGTTCGATGTCGGAAAGCTTACAACCTGATTTCTGTAAAAGTTTTCGGGTTGCCGGAACCGGCCCCCAACCCATAATTTTCGGGTCACAGCCGGCTACGGCATAGGAGCGAATCCGGGCCAGAATCGGCAGACCCAGGGCTTTGGCTTTCCGGCGGCTGGCAAGCAGACAGATAGCCGCGCCATCATTTAGTCCTGAAGCATTACCGGCGGTTACCGTGCCGGATTTGGCAAAAATCGGTTTCAGACGTTCGAGGTCTATCATTGCCAAACCTCGACGAACATGTTCATCCGTGTCAAAAATTTGCGGATCACCTTTGCGCCGGGGAATGGCAATCGGGATGATCTCATCTTTAAAGTTCCCCTGATCAATAGCTTTTTCCGTATTGTTGTGGCTTCGAAGGGCGATGATATCCTGTTCCTGACGAGAAATATCATATTTCTCGGCCAGATTTTCAGCGGTCTGCCCCATAATAAATCCCGGTGGTTCGAGCAGGCAGGATCCGGAATGAAGTAACTCCCACATCGAGTCCATCATCTTACCATGCTGCAGGCGAGCCCCCCAACGAGCCGCCGGAAGACAGTAGAAAGCATTTGACATCGATTCCATGCCTCCGGCTAAAATAAGCTCGGCATCACCCAGACGAATCTGGTTAGCGGCCTGGGCCAAAGCTTCCATGGCGCTTGAGCACTGGCGTTGAATCGTAACGGCCGGCACCTCGACCGGAATTCCGGCAGCTAAAGCTGCGGTACGGGCCGTGTTAGCTTCATCCGGGCACTGAACGCAGTCACCCATGATAACATCATCAAGCTCGGCCGGATTCACTGCCGGAACTTTTTCCAGCACCCCCTTGATCACCTGAGCTCCCAGCTGATGAGCTCGCACATCTTTTAAAGAACCACCAAAAACGCCAATAGCGCTACGGCCCATAGCAACAATAACCACATCTCGATCATTTTTCATTTTTTACTCCTTAATTATTGATAGACGGCATCGATCTCGGCCGCAAATTTCTTATAAACATTCGCCCTTCTGATCTTCATAGTGGCAGTCATTTCGTCATCATCATGGTCAAGCTCTTTGGTCAACAATTTGAAGCGACGTATATTCTCAACCCTGGCAAACTGCTGGTTGACTATCTCAACCTCGGCCTTGATCAGGTCATTGACCTCCGGCAAGCCGGAGAGGTTTTTGAAATTGGTAAAGGTAATACCTTTGTCGATAGCCCATTTGCTGACATTGTCGAAATCTATCTGCAACAGGGCCGCCAGATAGTTGCGGCCCTCGCCAACAACAATGGCTTCTTTGATGAAAAGACTTGTGGTAAGTGAGTTCTCAATCTCGGAGGGGGCGATATTTTTGCCGCCTGAAGTAATTATGATATCTTTTTTCCGATCAACGATCCTGATATGGCCGTCTTCATCAAGGGCAGCAATATCTCCGGTATGAAGCCAGCCGTCGACAATCATACTTTGCGTTGCTTCTTCGTTTTTATAGTAGCCGACAAAGATCGATTCTCCCCGTTTTAAAAGTTCACCTTCCGGACTGATCTTGAATTCGATTATATCGATAGCCTTACCCACGGTACCAAGTTTAATATCGTCGCCCATATGGATAAATGAGAGTCCGGTACACTCCGTCATACCGTAACCCTCTTTAACCCGAATTCCGATATCATGGAAAAACCTTAATACCTCAGGACTGACTTTAGCAGCAGCGGAGAAACAAAAATGGGCCCGCCGCAGACCAACATAGTTCTGCAGTGATCTAAACATCAACCAGTAGGCGGCGAAATTGAGTAACTTCAATGTCAAACCGACCGGCTGGTGATTGAGCAGGAGATCGGCGCGCCGCCGGCCGACAGCCATACAGCGATGATAGAGCCATCTTTTAAGGGGTGAGGTCTCCTTGATGTTGATAAGAATTGCTGATTGCAGTTTCTCCCAGATCCGGGGAACGCCTAAGAAAATGGTGGGCGCAATTTCACGAAGATCAGATTGAATCGTCGCAATACTTTCAGCAAAATTCACCGGATAACCGACAAAAACCGGTAGAAAAAGGGTGAAAATCTTCTCCGCCACGTGGCATAAAGGCAGATAGGAGACCACCATATCATCGGGTGTCGGGCCGATGGCCGTGATCGAACTGATAGTCGTTGCTTCAATGTTGCGGTGATTGATCATCGCCCCTTTGGGTTTACCGGTAGTACCCGAAGTGTAGATCATTATACAGACATCTTCAGGATCACCCTGGGCGACTTCAGCCGCAAAGAGACCTAAGTTTTCCGCCGATAATCTGCGCCCCATATCTTCAACCGCCTGAAAAGAGATTATCTTCTCTTTAGGGTAGTTGCGCAGGCCTTTCATATCGATGACGATAATTTTCTGTAAATCCGGTAACTCGTCCCAGACTTCCAGGATTTTATCGGTCTGTTCCTGATCTTCACAAACAACGAACCTGGCATCGGCATGATCAACAACATATTGAACTTCCGGATAGGGGCTCGTTGGATAGACCCCAACCGTAACTCCGCCAAGAGCGATGGCCCCGAGTTCCGCATAGAGCCATTCCCGACAATTCTCGCTGATAATTGCGAGATGATCACCCCGCAAAAAACCAAGTGCTTTCAAGCCTAAAGCAAAATGGGTAACATGTTCGCGATACTGTTGCCAGGTTATGCGCTGCCAGATGCCAAACTCTTTTTCCCGCAGAGCTACCTGATCGGAGCGCCTGGCGGCCTGTTCGAGAAAGGTCTGACAAAGAGTTTTCCCGCTTAGCTCAACCACCGTTTTCTCCGTTTGTAATGTTTCACATCTCGATAACTCTTCTCTTCTCCCTGATCACCAAAACCTAAATAGAACTCCTGAACATCCTGGTCGTTGAGGAGCTGATCAACCGGACCGTCCAGCACCATCCGGCCATTTTCCATTATATAACCATAGGAGCTGATCGAGAGGGCGAGCTGGGCATTCTGTTCAACCAGTAATATCGTGGCACCCTCACGCTCGTTGATCTCTTTAATAATGCCAAAAATTTCGTCGACTAAAAGGGGTGCCAGTCCCAGAGAGGGCTCATCCAACATCATCAATTTAGGCTGAGCCAGCAGGGCCCGGCTAATCGCCAGCATCTGCTGTTCGCCACCGGAAAGATAGCCGGCCAATCTTTTGCGACGACTCTTTAAGGAGGGAAAATAGCTGAAACATTTTTCCATATCGACTTGCACGGCAGTGCGATCTTTACGAATATAGGCGCCGCAGGCGAGATTCTCCTCAACCGTAAGGTCCTCAAAGACACGACGGCCCTCAAGCACCTGAAAGATGCCCTGACGAACGATCTGATGCGGTGAAAGCCCCGCCAGACTTTTACCCATAAATTCAATATTACCGTCACTGATCTCACCATCTTCTAACGGCAAAAAACCACTGATCGCCTTTAAAGTGGTTGATTTTCCAGCCCCATTCGATCCCAGCAGGGTGACAATTTTACCCTGCTCCACCTCGAGAGAGAGACCCTTGAGAACCAGGACAACATGGTTGTAGATCACTTCAATATTGTTGACCCGAAGGATCGGCGAAACTTTTTCTTGTTCGGTCATAAGGTTTTCCGGTTAAAGGATGAAAATTAAAGGATGAAGGGTGAAGGAAAAAATCGATGACATATTTAACCAAGGGCAACTACCCTAATTTTCATCCTTTATCCTTTATCCTTCATCCTTATTTCTAATGCAGATAGATCCAGTCAGAAGCCGGGACAAAATCACCGCCTTTGGCGACATAGACTTTACCTACGCCAGTAGCGTTACTATCTTTAAAACTGATCTTACCGGCAAAATTACCAGTATCCCAGTCTTTAACCTGAGGAATCATATCTTTTAAGTTGGGTCCGGTAATCGGCAGGCCTTTCTCTTTACACATCTTGGCAAGCTTAACAAAGACCATGCCTGTAAACCAGCCCTGCATATATGATTGGGGGCGATAGGTGACATCGGGATGATGTTTTTTGCCATATTCCTGGATCGCTTTTATCATCGGCACATCGCTCTGCTGCCAGTAAGCATAAGGAGTAACTCCCATATAGCCATCACCATCCGGGCCCAATTTGCCTAAGAGCATCTTAGTCATAGCCCAGAAGGTTCCCATAAAGGTGGTTTTCAGACCAAAATCACGGGCGCCCTGAATAACGGCCGGAATTGGCGGCACGACATAGCCCTGGAAGATACAGTAGTCGGGATTATGTCGTTTAAGATCGAGGATCTGGCTTGAGATATCGACAGCTCCAACTTTCGTGATCTCTTCAGCAACAACTTCAACTCCCAACTTTTTCGCCATCTCACGGGCATAAGGAATCGGGTCGCGACCAAATTCAGTATCACTGTAGAAAAAAGCAACCGTGGCTTTTTTGCCTTTTGTTTTGGGGTTGGCGGCAATGTACTTTAACAAAATTCCGAACTGCTGAGCATAGGTCGGGCCGGAAACGAACATGTAAGGATTTTTCGACCGATCCGCCAGCTCCTCGGAAAACGAGGTAGAGCCATAAACTATCTTGTAACTATTGTTGATTTCCGGAGCCAGGGCTTTACCCTCACCGGTCGACTCACCATAGTTCATGACCGGACTCTCCTTGGCCATCACTTTTTTGAATGCGGCCACGGCCCGCTTTAAATCGTAACCCGTATCATCGTAGATGTACTCGATCTTCTGACCGCCGATACCACCCTGTTCATTGGCATAAGCCAATGAGTCGGCCAAACCCTGATGAATATGTTTCCCGGCAAAGGCAAAACGCCCTGTAATTGGTTGCTGGGCACTTATTTTAACGGTTTCACCGGCCCAGGACATCCCGGCTATCAAGGTCAAACATAGAGCCACGATCATGCTGTACAATAGTTTTGAACGCATTTCTTCCTCCTTTGTTCATGGGTTATACTGAAAAGCTGAAACTCTTTTCAGGTTAGATAATAAAAATTTCACGACGCCATCAGTGTTTAAAAGGCCATAAACGAAAATAGCTCTTAACCCGAACCCACATCTCAGCCAGACCATGTGGTTCGAAAACTAAAAAGACAACAATCAAAAAACCAAAGACCACGGTTTGCAAAGGGAAGAGAAAGGACATTGCCTGCGGAAATATCTCTTCAAAAAATTTAAGAATGGCTTGCAGAATTTCGGGAATCAAGGTCATGAAGATGGCGCCGTAAATTGCGCCGAGAATGTTGCCGAGGCCGCCAACGATAATCATGGCCAGAAAGCGGATACTTTCGTGGAGCGGAAAATGTTCCGGAGTGATTGACTTTAAGTGATTTACCCAGAGACAACCGGCGATACCGGCAAGAAATGAGCTCACGGCAAAAGCATAGAGCTTATAGCGAAAGAGGTTGATACCCATCAACTCGGCCGAGATGTCTCGATCACGAATAGCGATGAAGGCACGACCCACCCGGGTGCGAAAAATATTGCGACTTACAGTTGCCGCAATAATGACAACTGTAAGAGTAACCCAGTAAAAGCCGAATTCAGTACCGATATTAAGGCCAAAAATCTTTGCTGGGGCGATATTAAGGCCACGAATTCCTCCGGTCAAAGACTCCCAGTGAACGAAAAAAAACTCGAAAATCACCTGGGCCGCCAAGGTCGTAATGCAGAGATAGAGACCCTTCATCCGCATTGATGGAGCCCCTACAAGAACCCCGAAGAAAGCTGAAGCAAGGCCTGCCAGAGGCAGGCAGATTAGAAAAGGCATACCAAAACGATTGCTCAAAATAGCTGAAGTGTAGGCCCCGATACCGACAAAAGCGGCATGACCTAAAGAGATCTGCCCGGCGGCTCCGGTGAGAATATTTAAACCCAACGCGGCAACAATGGCAATTCCGGTAATATTGGCCATATAGAGCAGATAATCACCCACCATGAAAGGAAAGAGCGCCAGTATGAGAAACAAGACACCGAGCCAGAAACGACTGGTGGATGTGGTGAAAACCGCTTCATCCGTAGCATAACTCTCTTTGAAATCACCAATTCGCATTTTTACTCAACTACTCCTATAGCCGTTCAATCTCTTTGCGGCCAAACAAACCATACGGTCTAACCATCAGAATCAAAACAAGAATAACAAAAGGGGCAACATTTTTAACACCGCCACCAACCAGGGGATCAAGATATCCACCAGCTAGATTTTCAATAATACCGACAATAAAGCCTCCTAAGACCGCACCGCCGATAGAATCGAGCCCACCCAAAATAACCACCGGAAAGATCTTCAAGCCGATACTGCCGAGATTGGGCTGTACGCCTCCGATATTACCAATAATCAAGCCCCCGATTGAGGCCGCAATACTGCCAAAGATCCAGGCCAGCGTAAACATGCTGCGAACATTAATCCCCATGGAGAAGGCCGCCAACTGGTCTCCGGCCGTAGCCCGCATGGCAACACCGACTTTCGCATATTTAAAGATCAGAGCAAAAATACCCACAGTACCCATAGCAACGACAAACCCCCAAAAAAGATTGGAGCGGATAATCAGATCACCGACAATTATCGGAGCGCGGGGGAAAAGGGCAGGAAAACTTTTGTAATCGGAAGACCAGATCATCTCGGCCAGACCCATCATGATTGAGCTTAAACCGATCGTCACCATAACAATACTGATGGTGGGCTGGCCCAGCATGTGACGCAAAATTGTTTTCTCAACCAGGAGGCCCAGGAGCCCGGCTCCCGCCATCACGACAATAAAAGAGGGAATTGCCGGCAGTCCTAAAAGCACTGAACAGCTATAGAAAATATACGCTCCGATCATCATAAACTCGCCGGTGGCAAAGTTGATGATACTGGTAGCCTTATAGATAAGAACAAACCCTAAAGCGATCAAAGCGTAGATGCCGCCAACAGCGATGCCACTGGTTAAGAGAAGGAGAAAAAAATCCATCTTTAGCTTTGCCCCCGTTTGTCAGTACCTAAATAAGCTTTGAGAACTTCCGGGTGTTGCTGCACCTCTTGCGGGTTGCCCTCAGCAATCTTCTGGCCAAAATTAAGAACCATGATACGATCGGAGATATCCATAATCATCCGCATGTCGTGTTCAATAATAATAATAGTCAGATCGCGCTCTTCCTGAATGTCGAGAATAAAGCGCACCATATCTTCGGTCTCTTCGGCATTCATACCGGCAACCGGCTCATCCATCAGTAAAATTTTGGGTTGCATGGCCAGGGCCCGAGCCAACTCGACCCTTTTTTGCAGACCGTAAGCCAGAGTGCTGACCGGCTGTTTGCGGATATGTTCAATCTCAAGAAAATCGATAATATCCTTTTCTATCTCTTCCCTTAATTCCATTTCTTCACGATGGGCGCGTCCCCAATAAAGTGCTGCATCTAAAAGACCGGTCTTTAAATGAGCGTGGGAACCCAACTTGATATTATCCAAAACCGTCATACCGCGAAAAAGAGCTATATTCTGAAAGGTTCGAGCCAAACCCAGGCTCGCACGGCGATCTGGTGTAAGATGTGAGATATCTATACCGTTGAAATCGATCTGCCCCTTTTGCTGATGATAAAAACCACCCAGACAATTTAAGATTGAGGTCTTACCGGCTCCATTAGGACCGATGATAGCGTAGATTTCACCACTATTGACGGAAAAACTCACATCGTGAAGAACCTGCAGGCCACCAAAAGAGAGGTGTACGTTGTTTACTTCAAGGATTGCCATAAACTCTTTATGATCAGGAACAAGTGAACCTGACCTTATCTACGGTCTCGAACATAGAGACAAACAAAAGAAACTTAAAACATCTTTATGGAGAGAGTATTAGCGAAAGTAGAAGAGGTTGTAAATCGGTGATCAATATATTTTAATGTAGGTAAAAAGAGGAAACTTTTTAGGTTTTTCACCTACAAGGAAGAGACGGCCGGGATAAGAATAAGAATTAAGAAAAGAAAGAGATTGCAGGAACTGTATTGATCAATTGCCAAAGGGATTATAGCTCCAACCCATCCAACGGACTGGTAAGTCGCGAGATATCTTTATCCATTACATGAGTATAGAGCTCTGTAGTCTTGACATCGGCATGCCCCATAATATCCTGCAACATACGGATAGTGATCCCGTTCTCCAGCATGGTGGTTGCGAAACTGTGGCGCAGGGTATTACAGGTAACTCGTTTGTCGATTTGAGCTTTTTGAGCGGCTTTTTTTACAGCCTTTTGCAGGCCTGATTCCAGCACATGATGCCTCCGCTCTTGCCCTGATCGGGGGTCAAGAGATCGTTTCTTTCCCGGAAACACATATTGCCACCCAGTTTCCATTGCCGCATTTTTAAACTTTCGGGCCAAAGCTGCCGGGATGTAGACTTCGCCAAACCCCTCTGCAAGATCCCGTTCATGCAACGCCTTGACTTTTTCGATGTGAGCCCGAAGCTCTGGCATTATCGGTTGGGCAATGATAGTGGTGCGCCACTTGTCACCCTTTCCCAAGACCCTGATTCGCTTACGATCAAAATCTACATCCTTGATCCGCAGTCGCACGCACTCCATAAGCCGCAGACCTGAACCATATAGTATCTTCGCCATTAAAGCGTGGGTTCCCTCGATCTGGCGAAAGAATAGTTTGATCTCATCGGTGCCAAGTACGGTCGGCAGATTGGGCTGTTTCTTTGAGCGTGCCGGTTGAATCTTGCCTTCGAGGGGGAGATCAAGTACCTTGCGATAAAGAAAAACCAGGGCATTAAGAGCCTGACGCTGGGCCGATGCCGAGACCTCACATCGAACCGCCAAGTCGGACAAAAAACGCTCCACATCTCTAAAACTTAAATCACGGGGATGCGTGTTGCCGCCATGAAAACGGATGTAGCGCAATATCCACTGACAATAGGTCTGCTCCGTTCGATATGCGTAATGATGATAGCGAAGAACCTCACGAACTTGATCCATTAATTTGAGTTCTGGATTGGGACGGAATTTAGGTTGACTTTCCATATTAACTACGTATATACAATGGGCTCATGTCAGTTCTTAGTAGAGGATTAAATAAGAGGAAATATTTTTCTATGTTCTCCACTTCAATATCATAATAAGTGGAAAATTTCAACATCTACTACGGGTGATATCATGGAAACTTTCCACTTATTTATAATCATTCGGCGGTTAAAATTTGATCACAAAGCAGCAAAATAACACTTCAAAGAAAAATTTAAATTTGACAAACGATACCACATATAGTATTAGTTATCCATGAGGGATAATACAATCATAATGGACACGAATGTACTCCTTGCTGGTCTTTATTCATCTTCGGGAGCATCGTTTCAGATACTTAGACTAATAGATTCCAGAAAAATAAAACCTGTAATATCCACAACTTTGCTATTTGAATATGAAGATGTTTTGAAACGAGAACAAACAATATTGGAATTATCACATAAACAGGTAGATATAATTCTTGACAATATTTGTGCCCTTAGTAATTTTCAGAAAATATACTTTCTATGGAGACCGTACTTAAAAGATCCCAAGGATGATCATATTCTTGAGGTTGCAGTGGCATCTAAAACCAAAACAATTGTTACTTACAACCTCAAAGATTTCAAACGGGTTGAAAAGTTCGGTATCCGAGCCATTACACCGGGTAATTATTTGGAGGTCATAAAATGAGCACATTAAGTTTAAGACTACCTAATTCAATTCATCACCACATTAAGGAAATAGCCTCACAGGAAGGTGT
>JANTGZ010000085.1 GCA_024762675.1 Thermodesulfobacteriota bacterium
ACAGCATAAGGACAAAGACTACGACACAGTTATCATCAATAAAGCCCGCTCCCTTAAGGATCTTCTCAAATCACCTTACAAGATCATACTTGAAGGCAACCCGCGTCACTCTCATAAACTCAAGAAAAAAATCTTCTGGATTACCGGCATAAGTGCAGATGAAAACAGTGTCGCAGAAGTCGATACTGCGAAAACTGAAGGCAGTGGCACTAAAAACGATACTTCTGCACCTGCAGACCACCCGGAGCCGGCGATTGAACATAATCCTGAGAAGAAGCTGACTCCAGACATAAAACACCATCTAGAACCGGAACACCATACAGAATCGGAAAACCATGAAAATGAGGAAAAACATCCGAAACCGGAGAACCACCTCGAACCGGAAAATCATCTGGAACATCAAAGTCATACAGGAAAATAGATCATGACCAGATATCTACCATTGATAATTTTTGGAGTAATGCTGAATGCCGTCGCCCAACTGGCACTTAAGCAGGGAATGCGTAATATCGGCTATTTTGAGTTCCGGCTGGCAAACTGTGGTCAGATTTTCTGGCAGGTGGCCACGAGCCCGTATGTGATTGCCGGATTGTGCTGTTATGTCATCAGTGTTGGTGTCTGGCTGCTGGTGCTCTCCCGGGTCGAGGTCAGCTTCGCTTATCCGTTACTTTCGCTTGGATATATCGTCACCGCCATTGCCGGCTGGCGTTTTTTCGATGAAGCAATGGATCTGACCCGCTGGAGCGGAATCCTGGTTATCTGTCTCGGTGTCTGGCTGATTACTCGAACCGGCTGACTACTTCTCACCCTGACGACAACTCTTACTCCGGAGGGTGTCTGGGGATGAGTGCGGTACTTAGGCTAATATTTCCAGAGACCAATCCCTTTGTCCCCATTATTTGTCGTAAAGACCGGTTGCGGGAGACTATCTCGCCACTCATTCAGTATTTTCATTCTGGCGATCAGAATAATCTTACCCGGATGGTTTCTTATGAAATCGGCGGTGTCACTAAGGTTCATTTGCCGTCCGGCGGCATCTTTATAGGTCAGGCCGTACTTAAACTCACCACCCCGACCGACAATGTAGATATTATCTCTTTTCAAATACCAGCAGACGGCCCCCGCCAGTCTATGTTCCGCAAACACAACTGTATCCTGATCAAGGTATGGCTGGTAACACTCTAGCAGTGGCCCAGGGGCTTTTCTCTCCAGGGATGAATCCGGTATCATAAAATGAACGGAGATGAAAATAAGTCCCGGTGCCAGCCCCAGGAGGATTATCTTGTGGTTTTGTCTGCGGCTTTTAGCGGAGAGTAAAAACAGCAAAATTGCCACAACTAAACTGATAAGTCCCAGGGCAATTTTCCAGGGTTGGGCGTAATGGCTGAGGCCCCCGATATCACTGAACTGGCTGCCGATGAAAAACAGCAGGATTAAAGTGAAAAGAGTTGCGTTGGCTAAAGCCCCCCGGCGAAAGAATATCTGCATTTTAGTTTTTTTCAGGCCCTGTAAAAGTCCATAGGCCATAAGTATAGCAAAAGGGGGGAAGCAGGGCAGTATGTAGGTGAGTATCTTGCCGCTGGCACAGGAGAAAAGTATGAACGGCAGGATCATCCAGCAAAGTGCCAGGCGAATTAAGCGGCCGTCGGCGCCATCTTTCCTGAAATGTTCTTTGATCCCGGAGAACGCGGTCGGGGTAACAAAAGTCCAGGGCATTATCATTCCCGGGGCGTAGAGAATATAGTAGAAAAAATTTTTTTTATGCTGGGCGTTGCCGCCGAGGAAGCGGCGGACATGTTCGTTCCAGAAAAAGAAGTTCCAGAAATCGGGCTCTCTTAAATGGATCATTATACCCCAGGGTAGTGAAATCAGAACCGCGGCCAACAGTGGCAGCCAGCTCATGCGCCAGAGATCACGGTAGCGGCGTTCCCAGATCAGGTAGGTTCCAAGGGTCAGAACGGGAACCGCAAAGGCTAAGAAACCTTTCGTCATAAAGGCCAGGCCGACGGCGCTCCCGGAGAGCAGAAGAAAAAACCTTTCCCGGCCGGAACCCGGACTTGATTCGCAGGCAAAATAGAAAAAGGTAATGGTGGCGGTCAGAAAAAGCGCCAGAAGATTATCCAGGACCGCGGCGTTGCCGACCCCGAAGACCTCAATACAGACGAGAAAGATAAAGGGTGCCAGAAAATTTAATTGGGATAGCCCGGGAGAATCAGTCTGCCGCTCGGGGTTGTCTTTTTCGGAGTTTCGGGCCCGGTAAAGCAGGAAAAATATCAGAAGCGCCGAGAGCCCTACTGCCAGCGGGGCCGGAAGGCGCACGGCGAAGTTGTTCTCTCCGAAAAGACGGATGGAGATGGCATGAATCCAGTAGCCTAAGGCCGGTTTTTCAAAGTAACGAAGACCGTTAAAATGGGGGGTGATCCAGTTGCCTGAGGCAATCATTTCCCGGGGGATTTCAGCATAACGGGTCTCATCCGGGATGATCAGGGGCCTGGCGCCCAGAGGGAGGATGTAGATAGCCAAAAACAGACCTGCAAGGAGCAGTTGATAGCGATATTTAATGTGCAATGGATCTCGTGAACGATTCACTGATTGCCTTTCCTGTTATTATCGGTTTTCTGCTAATTTGACTAACCTTTCTATCATCTAACCGATGAATAGTGAAGAAATTATTAAATTATCAAAAATGCTCTTAGGTGGACTCAATTATTTGGCCGGTTTTTACCGGGATTAAATGCGGTAACAGCCAGCATAACATTGGGACTTTCGCTAATGCTGCCGTTCAGAAAATTCCGGGCAACATAACGTATTCATCAGATCAGCGTAAAACAATGTCGATACACTGGTAGATAATTTTTTCATATCAAAATGTGTGATGAGCTGGATGATGTTTCTTGCGGAGAGGTTGAACTATCCTGATTATAGTGTGACCATTATCAGCTTTTTCATTTTCTTTGCCATCATTATCCGTGAATTCAATTTTTGCTAATGTACCTGGGATAACTTCTAAAGCCGCGGCCGCGGCCTGATTCATTGTGACTGCTGAATCAACAACGCCGGCAGCGTCATTTGCATACTGTGGCTCAGCGTAAGCCGTGAAAGAGATTCCGTTAACTGTCAGAAAAAATGTGATGATAATAGTTACTTTATTGAGATGTTTCATATTAAAACTCCATAGTTTCAATTGAAACCCACTTTATTGTGAGTATCCTGAAAAGATGTTTACAATTTGACACTTAGAATAGAATTAGTGGTTGAAATTCTATGTTTTTTTGATTTCTACCGGACTTTTAGATCGCTAAGTTTATCCTAAGTTTAAACCTATAATTTTTCATGATTGTGTTCAAAATCAATTAACTCGTAAAAAAAACTTGGTTCGAGAGCTTAAATAGGAACATTCGGCAAAAATCTCGCCGGTATGCTGAAATGCCGGTAGGTAAATTAAGAGGTGAGACTCTCATTTATGTCAATTATTAAGCGTTATTTTTTTCGAGAAATTTTACTCCCTTTTGTTTATACATTGGCGGTTGTGATATTTATTCTGTTACTGGGACAACTCTTCAAAATTGTAAATCTGGTAGTGTCAGATGGAGTTCGCGTGTGGGATGTCATGCGTTTGGTTCTCTCGATGATTCCGCAAATGATGACTATGGCATTGCCGATATCATTTTTTTTGGCGGTTCTTGTGGGAGTCGGGCGTATGGTGGGAGATGGCGAAGTGATCGCTATGAATGCTGCCGGGATTTCACCTTATCGTCTGTCAGTACCGGTTTTGCAACTCTCAGTTGTTTGTACTTTGATAACTTTATTGACGAGTCTTTTTTTAGCTCCATGGGGGATTCGCCAATTACGCAAGGCAACTTTTGACATATTGAGAGAAAAGGTTACCTTGACACTGCATCCTGAAAGGCTTAACCTGGATTTTCCCGGCATGGTGATTTACTTAAATGGGATAAACCAGAAAAATGGTGAATTTGAGAAGATTTTTATTGAAGATCACAGAAAAAAGGATAATCAGCAGACGATTACGGCCCAAAGAGGAAAACTTGTCAGTCATCTGCAAACTTCAAGTTTATCATTGCAACTTGAAGATGGCACTATTCATGAGTATGATCAAAAGAGAGAGAGTTATAGGTTGACTGATTTTTCCCAATATAACATTAATTTTGCGCTTTCGGATCTGTTAGGTGAAAAACTCCATGTTGGATTTAAAGATAAGGCTCGCTCAAATTCAGAATTGATACGTAATATTGCTCAGGTTAAGAGCCGGGGAGGGGATACATCGGGAACTGAGGCGACCCTGTATGAGCGTTTTACACAGCCTTTTTCCTGCATCGCATTTGGACTTTTAGGATTGGTGTTGGTTTTGGTGCCTGTACGTAGCGGAGCCCGTTTTAAAGGATTTATTTTTGGTCTGATAATTCTTCTTGCCTATTATGTGATGGGTATGGTTGTCCGTTTTATGGCCGAAAATCAGCCATCCCTGGCAATCTTTTTTTTCTGTTTGCCGAATATAGTTTTTATTCTGTTAGGGGGCGTGTTGTTAAAAATAAAACAAAACGGAACTGTTTTCGGTTATCAACGAAAATATAGGTTTAGTTTTTTAGACTAATCATAAAAGCTGAAAATTTATGTGAACGAATATGACCGTGAGTAATTAACCTGGATTTTTTTTCGGAGCCCAATTTTTGTGATTCGGCTTCACTTTGGAACTCTGTGATTATAAGATAAGGCGGTGAAAATGATTTTAATTTGTCAATATCGTTGACAAAGTAAATTTTATCTGCTCCGCGCCGGCTATTGTATGCAAACCTGATCCCGTTACCATCCGGGTTGATCTTGTAAATTAGTAGAGGGATGTCCGAGTCTACCTGTGATTCAATTGTATTGATAAATTCCTTTCCCGAAGCTCTGCGGGAACTTGCCGGTGTCACTAACAGGTTGGTGCCAATGAGTAAGACAAAAAGAAGGTGTAAAATAGAGTTGCGCAGGTAATATTTTTTATCAACATATTTGGTCGTATATAGGAACCCGGTAATTCCGACTCCTAACCAGATTAAAAGATAAACTAATGGAATAAATATTAGCCTAGAATAAAGCAGATAAAAAACTGAACCCGCTAACAATGCGAAAATTGCAAGTCCCTTAATGACCTTTAACAGAACCGGCGGAGTATTCAGGCAGCCATCTTTCTGGAGTTGGTTTATCCAATAAGCAATAATGATGGCAACGGCCGGATAGAGCGGCAGTAAATAGCGCACTTTTTTTGTACTGGCGATTGTAAAGATCGTCAGGATTCCAAGTGTCCAGGTTATCATTAAACTTATTTCAGGACAATTTTTCAACCAGTGTTGCAATGATCCTATGCTTATCTTTTCTGTCCTTGACTTTAATCTGCAAAAACTGCCGCAAATTATAACTATCCACCAAAGATTGCCGATGTCCTGCAGGCAGCCCAGGTAATAGTAAAAAGGCTGGTTGCTTTTTGCACCAAGCCGCCCGGCAACCTGCATTTTGATAACTTCATTAACCAGTTGCTTACCGCCAGCATGATAGACGATTGCCAGTTCAAGCCCGGCACAGATTACTCCAATTACAATTATGAGCAGACTGAAACTACATAATTCCCGCCAACGTTTTTGCCAGAGAAGATAACCTCCCCAGACAACCCCGGGTAAAACTACGCCAATAGGTCCTTTACTGAGAAAGGCGAGTACCATAAAAATTATTGCTAGAGATGTATAAATCAGTTTTTGAGATGAACCCTCTTTTTGTGCCCTTGCAGAGAGTGAAAAAATGGCTGCGGCCACATTGAAAGCCAGTAGCATATCGATAGTGGCACTGCCGGCCTCAAGCCAGAAAGGTGGCATCGTTGCCAGAATAAATGCCGCAAACCAACCGGTATCTTCACTGATTCGCCGCCCCCCCAAAAATGTCATTACGACAAGTCCTACGGCGGATAGAGTGCTTGGGAGGGCGGCACTTAAGGGCGTTACTTTTCCCAAAGGTAAAGAAAAGATGGTTTCAAGCCAGAAATACAGTGGCGGGTAATCGGGGTAAGGATGCCCTAAAACTTTAGGGATCAGACTCATCCCATTTTCCAGCATACCTCTGGCCATCAGGGCATTGCGGGCGTAGAGGCCATAAATCTCCTGATATGGTTGAGCCCAGGTATAGGCGATAAGCAGCAGTATCGATAGTCCGGCCAACTTGACCCCGGTGCTATATTTTTTTAAATTATTCAGCAATGTTACCAGCATCCTTTTCCTTGTCGAGCAAGCGGCTTACTCCCCATAAAAAAACAAGTGTCGACAGGGATAGTAAACAGCCATATAAGAGCAAAATCTCGGGCCACTCACTTTTTAAAAGCTGAGTCACATTGTCGATTATTTTTAACGGGAAATTATTATCCCTAATGGAGATCGGAATGACCCGTATTTTATCCGGCGTGATATATACTTTTAGATAATGATAAAATCCATGTTGCGGTGCTTTTGAATTAAGCCGCCCGCCGCCACCGCCAGTAATTGTCAGTGGTATTCCAGCCCAGCAGTCCTGGAAAAAAGCGTGAATATGGCTGGCAAAGATGTGTTCAATCGGAGCCTTATTCAGATACTTTTTCAGGTTATTCACGACACTGTCATTCAAACAATGATGTTCCCCCGGCCGAGGGTCGATTGGGGGAATATGCATAATGATTATTACCGGTAATTCAGGGTCATTTTTTTTCAGGACAGTTTTTAACCATTGCAATTCACTTTGAGGCAGTCCGGTAACGTCATTCAGACAGATCCAAAGTCGGCCGGATAATTTAAATGTATAATGCGAGAAACCAAATACACTTTCAAAAACTTTGGTTGAATTTTTACTGAAATCATGATTGCCGACTATCGGCAGGAATGGTTTGTTGCAGGATTTTTGAATAATCTCACAGGCATCTCTGTACTCCTCCGGTTTATCGTTTTGCACGAGGTCGCCTGTGTGAATGATTGCTTCTATTTCGGGATCTCTTTGACACTGATTGAGAATGTTCGCAAAGGTTCCGGTGAATTTTTTATTGTCACCAAAGATGGCAATGCAGACTTCCCTCCTGGTAGCCAACGGCTTTATTTTGGCAATCGAGTCATGGATATTCAGCATCGCGACAGGAGACAATGCTTCACGGATTTCGATGCCGGTAAGTATGATGGTCGTGACAATCAGTACGGTTACGAGCAATCTTTTAATTGGAAGCAGTCGGCGAAGTTTTTGACGGTCCAAAGTTTACCTGCACATTTAAATGTTTGCGAAAATGTAGGTTTGGTTAAGGCTATTTTCTTCTCGAGGAATTTGTTATTTCCGGTAAACCTTTTATCCAGATGACCCGTTTATATTTCTTGTGTGAGTGTTGCGGGTTTCCCCGAGCAAGAATTTGATATGGAACTTTAATCAGATCCGACAGTGACTTGACGTTGCAAAGAATTATACTATCAAATTCCGGATCTTTATGTTCAAGAATTGCCTGGAGACGCTGGTGATTTCTGATTTGCGGGACTTTCCAGTTAAAGTAGTAATAAAAATTGGCTGTAATTATTGAGTGGAAATTCCAACCAGCCACCCGGGCTCTCTGTTGCGGGTCGATATGTGTAACAAATTTTTGCGTCTCTGCCCGCAAGCTGCGGAGCTGGTCGACTGCTACTACCGGGCCGGTGAGTATGGTGATATACAGCATGGTGATTATGGCAGTAAATTGGAGAACGACATTTAAGTTTTGGCGTTTTCTGAAAATCAGGATGGCGATAATGAAACAGATTCCGGCAATTATGTTTTGCCAGCCAAAGGTGCTGATGACGTTGAGTGCCGGTGCGGGTAAAAGAGATTTAAGAAAGAGGCTTGCTAAAGGTGAAATTGTCAAGAGCCCCAGACCAATGATAGAAATTATAGTCCAGAAATTAGTATAATAATCAAACCAGCGCTTAACCCCTTTTTGCAGGGCCATTGCCCCCATCAAGGCAAAGACGGGTAGAATCGGATATAGATACATGCTGCGTTTGGTTGCAGTTATGGATAATAGTATTATTGATCCCAGCCCCCAGACAAACAGCAAAATATTTTCCTGTGAGATACTTTTTGGTTGTCTTAATTGCCTGAAAATTGAGACTATCCAAATCAGGACAAGAGGGGTCCAGGGCAGGGTATACTTAATCGCTGGAGACAAATAGTAGAGTGGTTTGTGGGGGTGGATATGGCCCTGAACTGTTGCTGTGCCGGTTAATCTGCCGACATGATTGACCCAGAACCATTCATGCCATAGTTTTTCGCCGCCGGTAATTTTAAGCGCGGCAATCCAGACTCCGGCAATCGCGGCAAAAACCAAAAAAGCTGACAGATGCGGAAAAAGGTAAAAATTCTTTTTCTCGGTTTGCTTGCGGGTCTCTTTGAGCCATAAGAAAAAGAGTGCCACCCAGGGGATAAAGATAAGAACCGGCCCGATAAACCCCTTAGCAAGGAAAGCCCCGGCACTGAAAAAACCGGCTCCGATAAGAAACCAGGGCCGTTTGGCAAGATAAGTTTCAGAAAAACTCCAAATCGCGGCCGTGATAAAAAATGTCAGGGCCGGGTCAACCCGGATCCAGTGAAAATTCTCGACAAATCCGGCCATAGTGCCGAGAATCATTAAAGCTGGAAAGGCAAAAGCTCTACCCCCCAGACGTTGAGCCAGTAAGAAAAAGACCAACAACGTTGCCAGAGCAAAAAGAGTGGAAGTGAAACGAATTGCTCCGGTATTTCCGACAATGGGGCCCAGAGTGTGAACCAGACCGGCAGCCATAGCAAAATAGAGAGGTGGTTTTTCTATAAAGGGTTCGCCCGATAACATCGGCACCACGATATTGCCACTGTGACTCATCTCCAGGGCAATGGCTGCCACCCGAGGCTCATCCGGCAGCCACGGATCCCGGTTAAATATCCCGAGAAAACAGATCGATATAATTGCCAGAACAAGAATAGTGAGAAAGAATTTTTTCCCCGGATCAGTGGCAAATCCAATGAAGTTTCGCATATGCAGCCCCAGCTATTTATTAATCTGTTGATTGATATCACGGAGAAAATAGTCCAGGGTCTGCGCAACTGATTCCGGTAGCGGAACGATGGGTTGCCATTCCAGAATTTTTTTGGCTCTTGCGATTGATGGATGTCGATGTTGAACATCCTGGTAGCCGGTGCCGTAAAAAGCTTTGGCTTCGATATGTTGAATCCCGGCATTCTCTGGAAATTGAGAACGGAGCGGGTGTTGGTTGAATTTTTCCAGAAGAATATCAGCCAATTCTTGCATGTTGAACTCGTTCTCAGGATTCCCAATATTAAATATCTGGTTGTTGCAAAGCTCATTTCGGTCCTCAACGATCTTAAAAAGACACTCGATACCGTCTTTAATATCGGTGAAACATCTTTTCTGCAGGCCACCGTCAACCAGTTTGATCGGCGTGCCGTCAACCAGATTGAGAATGAATTGGGTTATGACACGTGAACTGCCGATGCGGGCGGAATTTAACGAGTCGAGTTTCGGCCCGATCCAGTTAAAGGGTCGGAATAACGTGAATTCAAGGCCTTCAGTAGCTCCGTAGGCCCAGATTACTCGATCCAGCATCTGTTTGCCGCAAGAGTAAATCCAACGTTGTTTATGAATTGGACCAAGCACAAAATTTGAGTTCTCCTCATCAAATTCGGGGTCTTGACACATACCGTAGACTTCAGATGTGGAAGGGAAAATCAGGCGTTTTTTATATTTTACGCAGTAACGAACAATTTTTAAATTCTCTTCAAAATCGAGCTCAAAAACCCGTAAGGGGTTTCGTACGTATTCGATCGGAGTGGCAATGGCAACCAGCGGCAGGATGATATCGCATTTACGGACATGATACTCGACCCATTCATGCATAATCGAAATATCGCCTTCCTTGAAATGAAAATCAGGGTGTGAAAGAAGGTGTGAAATTGTATTTGAATTGAGATCCATGCCATAGACTTCATAATTACCATCAGACAGGAGTCGCTCACTTAAGTGGTTGCCGATAAAACCGTTGACTCCCAGAATAAGGACTTTCTTTTTATCTTCTGTCTGGATTTTTACATTATGATGGTCTAAATTTTTTGTTTTCATTGATTCCCCTCACAATAAGTTGATTGTGTTATCTGGCTTACTTTAACTTTCAGCATGATGATATGGTGTCATACTTAGCTGAAACTTAGTTAGAAAAAGATAATTATTGCTTATAGTTAACACAAAAAAAGGCCCGACTAAGCCGGGCCTTTTTTTAGGAGGGGGGGGGATTTTGG
The DNA here is from genome assembly GCA_024762675.1 of Thermodesulfobacteriota bacterium. Lineage (GTDB taxonomy): Bacteria > Desulfobacterota > Anaeroferrophillalia > Anaeroferrophillales > Tharpellaceae > Tharpella. The sequence goes on from JANTGZ010000085.1 coordinate 10,318, forward strand.
GGTTGAACTAATATATAGCTGCAATTTAGTTTGGGATAAGGTAGTAGATTTATCTTGCAATGGTTTAACATCCGGGATAGCCGGTTATTTTTTTGCAGGTAGTTTAATTGTT
>JANTGZ010000086.1 GCA_024762675.1 Thermodesulfobacteriota bacterium
TCAAATGTTTACATTAACTCAGAAAGTTGAGTTTATATCATATCCCAACCCCGCTAGATTCTGTCTGATCTGCTCTTCCAGCTTGGCGCTCTCGGTAAACTGCCCCTTAAGCTGTCCCGTCAACCGCGCCATCTTCTCAGCAAACGGTTCACCATCATCCTCTTCTGCGGCGGCCCCGACATAACGGCCCGGCGTGAGAACATGGTCATGTTTGGTAATTTCTTCTGTCGTAGCTGACTTACAGAATCCGGCCTCGTCCTCGTACTCCTTACCCTTCTGCCAGGCGTGAAAAGTTCCGGTAATTTTGTCAATATCATCTTTCTTGAAATCCCGAAGAACCCGATCTTTCATATAGCCCAGGTTGCGGGCATCGATAAATAGAACCTCGCCGGTGCGGTTCCGGAAGTTGTCGCATTCCCGCTTATTTCTGGTCAAAAACCAGATGCAGGCCGGGATCTGGGTGTTGGTGAAGAGTTGGCCGGGGAGGGCGACCATGCATTCGATAAGATCATTTTCCAGGAGAGCCTTGCGGATCGCGCCTTCATTTTTGGTGTTGGAGCTCATCGAGCCGTTGGCCAGGAGCAGTCCCAAGGAACCATTCGGGGCCAAGTGGTAGAGCATATGCTGGAGCCAGGCGAAGTTGGCGTTGTTCGAGGGTGGCGTGCCGTATTGCCAGCGCGGGTCATCGTCGCTGACGCCGGTATCCCACTCCTTCATATTGAAAGGCGGGTTGGCCATGATGAAATTGGCGCGAAGATCGGGGTGCTGGTCGTTGGTAAACGTGTTGGCCGGTTCTTTGCCAAAATTGAAATCAAGGCCCCGGATGACCATGTTCATCGCCGCCAGTTGCCAGGTTGTGTGGTTGTACTCCTGGCCGTAGATTGAGACATCGCCGATTTTGCCGCCGTGTTCTTTAATAAAGCGCTCGCTCTGGACAAAGAAGCCGCCCGAGCCCATGGCCGGATCGTAGACTCGACCGGCAAAGGGCTGGAGCATCTCGACAATCAGGGAGACAATCGATTTCGGCGTGTAGAACTGACCGCCCTTCTTGCCTTCGGCCAGGGCGAACTGTCCCAGGAAATATTCATAGACATGACCCAGGATATCCTTGGATTGCAGGGTCTCATGGCGGAAAGGAATTTCGGAAAGGAGGTTGATCAGCTCAATCAATTTGGCCTGGTCGATCTGGAGACGACCATACTGTTTATTGAGTACCCCTTTGAGTCTGGGATTGTCTTTTTCGATCGCCTCCAGAGCATCGTCAATAAGCCTGCCGACACTACGGAACGTATAGGTGTGGGTCGAACCATTTTTAATCTCAATTTCAGATCCCGGGGTCAGGGTTGCATTATCCCGCAAGGTCTGCCAACGGGCCAGTTGCGGGACCCAGAAGACATTTTCTTCCGTGTAGTAATCCCGGATCTCCAGCTCATCAGCTATCTCGGTCAAGTACCCATCATCCGAATCATAATCTTTCGGATCAAGAAAATAGTCGTGCTCCAAATCCTTGAACTGGGCCATCAGCTCTTGTCGCCGGATATCAAAAGCATCCGAGACATATTTGACAAAGAGCAGCCCTAATACCGCATGTTTGTATTGGGCCGCATCCAGAGTCGAGCGCAACTTGTCCGCCGCATTCCAGAGTTTTTTATCGAGGGCATTGAGAAACGTCTGTTCGTTATCAGGCATCTTATTTCCTGTTCTTTGTCTGTTGGTATGTCGTCACAAATACTGTTATTAGGTACCGGCAAATATATTGGATGTCAAGGTAATTTATGGGAAGGGGAATAGACACAAAAAAACCCGAAGCCAATTTAATGACAACGGGTTTTTGGAGCATCCGGGAACTAGCTGGAAGAGCTGTTGGCCGGAAAAGTAATTGGTGGAGGTGGTGAGAATCGAACTCACGTCCGAAAACCTTTACGTAAGGGCCTCTACATGTTTAGGCGGATTTTAATTTAACCGGTCTCAAGCTCCTCCGGTCGGGATCTTAAGTCGGCGATTTCCCATTTAATTTCGGACGGCAACCGGAAACTAACCACCATCCTATCCCACTCAAATGATACCCGGGTCCTGCCTAGCGGAAGTCAGCTGGTCGGGCACTGGCTATGCAGCCAGAGCGTAGTCGCTAGTATCGGCGTCTATGTTTGTTTCAGTCAGTTTAAGGAGTTATCTGAAAGCTCCACATGCAGCCCCACGCTTAGTATTCCCGTCGAACCCAGGACACCCCCGTGGTCAAAATGATTGTCTGCCGATATTTGTCAGCGCTTCATCTACCTTCTAATATATCAACTATGATGCGGTTTGGCAAGCCGGGAAAAAGAGTTTACCAAACTAAATGAAAATGATTGTTAATTTAGCGATCGCGGAACTCACGCTCAGTATCTCTTTTTACGGCTTTACGTTTTAAATCTTCACGTTTGTCATGAAGTTTTTTACCTTGGGCCAGGGCAATTTCGATTTTGACTTTACCGCGGGAAAAATAGGCTTTGGTTGGCACCAGAGTCAGACCTTTTATCGTGACTTTACCGATCAGCCGTTTGATCTCATCTCTATGAAAAAGGAGTTTGCGGGGGCGTAAGGGGTCGTGGTTGTGGATATTGCCATGTGAGTAGGGGCTGATATGGAAATGCTCCAGGAAGATCTCGTTGTTGTGGATACGGGCGTAGCAGTCGTTCATGCTACCGCGCCCTTCACGTAGAGCTTTGACCTCAGTGCCGACCAGAACAATTCCGGCCTCAAACTTTTCTAAGAGGGAGAAGTTGAAGCGGGCTTTTTTATTGCTGCAGATGATCTTTTGTGCCATTTTTTGACCTAATGCGGACGTTGCCTTTAAGGCGCTAAAAAAGACGGGCTGCGATCCAACTGCCGGAGATGAAGGTGCCGAGTGCACTGCCGAGATTGGAGAGGGCTACGACTAAGAGGATACGGCTGACCGGATTGTGCCAGAAACCTTTAATTGTGGTGATTGCTGTCGGTAGATCTTCAAGGTCGCCGACGGTTGGTTTCTTGACCCAGGCCTGAACCAGGCCTGAAACAAAGCCGGCGGCTACCAGGGGGTTGAGGCTGGTTAATGGAGCCGCGAAAAAAGCTGAGATGACGGTTAGTGGGTGACCGCAGGCTACTGCTGCTCCAACAGCTGCCAGGATACCGTTAACGAGTAACCATATATAGATCGAATCAAGTGTATGTTGTCCGCCACCCTGGAAAAAACCGGCAATAATCATGGCGATAATCAGTCCGGGAATAGCCCATTTGATGATGTTGATCAAAGGTGATTTGGGTGGCAATTCAAGAATAGGTTCAAGGGGTGTCTCTTTTTCGATCTCTTTGACAATGCCTTCAAGGTGACCGGCACCAACGACTCCGACGATACATTTGCCGGGTGCCTGCCTGAGTTTCTGGGACAGAAAGATATCTCTTTCATCGATCAGGCGGCGTTTGACTTCGGGAAAACCGGATGTGAATTCAGTCAGCAGGGTTTCAAGTTGATCCTGATTGAGCATCTCCTCGACCATCTCCGGGTCGATCTCCTCAGAGAAAATAACTCCGGCCAGAAGATGAAAAATCATCTTCATCTTCTGCCACCAGCCAAGATGGCCCCAGACCCGTTTTAAAGTAATATCAATGGGTCGGTCGGCCAGTACCAGTTCAGCGTCGATGGCTTCGGCCTCACTTATGCCGGCCATCATTTCGGCTCCGGGTTGAACTCCGAGCTGCTGGCCGAGGCGTCGATAAAAGGAGCTCAAGATAAGTTGAGCCAGGAGAAAGAGCGCTTTCTTCTCTTTGATGACCTTGACAACATCCATCTGTTGCCAATGTTCCGGCTTGGTCATGGCCTGGTACCGGGGAGGGCAAAGTTCGACGGCAACTGTATCCGGTCTCAGGGTCTGGATGGTCTCTCTTACCTCGGTGACGCTTTTTTGAGAAACATGGGCCGTGCCCACCAGGTAAATATCCTTGTCCATAATTGAGATATGACGCACGGATTCAGGCAGAGATAGGTTGTTATGAAGTGCTGTTGAGGTCATTATTGTCGGGGGTTTGGTTTAAATGGTTTAGATTTGAAAATATTCAACTGGATCAATATTTTAAAGGAGTGGTCACTTTTGTTTGGGCGTAAAAAATGCCAACGGCATCTACCATAAAGCGCTACCTGAATGCAACCGTCAATAATCAGAGGTTTTTTGCGGTTTCTATTTTGTTTGGCTCTGTGTGGGGGAAGTTGATGCGGAATTTGTCGGTCTTAAAGGGCCAAAGTGGAAGAGACTTAAGCTGAATATGAAAAAGAGGGCGATAATTATGGTTGCACGGCGATTTACCAGCCCATCCTTAGTTATTTTAATAAGCAGCAACCAACCGGAAAGTGCGGTTGTCAGGATTCCGGAAAACCAGTATACACCGGGGCTGGTAAAAAGAAGAGTCGAGTTGATAGCTGCCTGATTGTAGAAGATCCAGCCTAAAGGCAGGATTTGCATAGTAGCGGCCGTTAAGAGCCAGCGTCCAGAAAATCTGGCCGCCTGGAAGTAGTAATCTCTGGACTGTTTGCGTTTTTTCTCTTTTTCCGCGGCATTGGCAAGCATGAAAAGGAGTGCGGCAACTCCTAACGAGTTTAGAAAAAAATGAAGAAAATAGGCAATCTCATTGCGGCCCAGCCACCAGAAAAAAATCTCTTTGCTTGTTGCGAGGTGGCCTTCAGCTTGAAACCAGGCCGTACAAGTCTGTGGAAGATACCAGAAAATGGCGGCCCCGAGAGCGCTGCCGGCAGCAAAAAGGGCGAGCGGGGCATGGAGAAACTTCTTCCGCAAAACCTTTATGGTGAAATGGGAGAGGAGAAAGAAGAGTAGTGCCAAACCGCTGCAGGTGGCGAAAATTAAGAGTGAGCAGGGTTTCTTAAAAGATGGGAGAAGCGGCAGGAAAATCGTCGTCCCGCCCAAAATAGCGAAAAGAATAATCCAGATTAAAGCCGATCGGGTGATATTATAACTTATGACCGGGTAGCTGGTTTTGGCATTGGGTTTGTATTTTATCTCACTGACAAGGGCCATTAAAGAGGCTCCCAGAATAAGGGCCAGGGCCAGCAGAAAGATGATAGTTCCGGCCGACTGTAGTTGAGGCATGGTGAGGTAATTGATGATATCCATTGTCTAAGTGTTCCAGTGTCTCTGATTGGTAAAGGATTGCAGGGTTTGGCGGTTATTTTTAAAGCACCCCTGAATAAAGCAATCGCTAAGAGAATGCAAGGTTAAATTGAACGATAAAGTCTATGGTCGAATGCTTTGTTTAGTTGGCTTTGGGCAGGGTTTATCCAGAATTTTTTTGTCCTTCATCATCAATCGCAGGGGCTTTGCAAGAGTCTGGAGAAACAGTCGTCGGTTTGCATCCATAACTTCGGAAACGAATCAGGGCCTCATCCATCTCTTCATCACTGAGCAGGACCGGGGTGCCCAGAGAGCGGGCCCGATAGTAGAGTTCGGCGACCTCTTCGATATAGAGAGCCGTATTGTAAGCTTCGACCAATCCTTCTCCGACTGCCAGAAGCCCGTGGTTAGCCATCAGGATACAACGATCATGGCCCAGGGCGGCAACCGTCTTGCGGGCCAGCTCTTCGGTTCCGAAAGTGGCATAGGGGGCTATGCGAATCTCTTTGGCCTGGGCGACCCCGATCAGGTAGTGGCAGGCGGGCAGAGGTTCATGGAGAAGGGCAAAGGTTGTGGCAAAACGGGAGTGAGTGTGGGTTACGGCATTGATTTCGGGTCGCGATTTATAGAGGGCCAAGTGCAGATGCCATTCACTTGAGGGTTTTAGGCCTTTAAGATGGCGTCCACTGTTAAGGTCGAGCAGGCTGATATCTTGCGGCTCAATCTCGTTGTAGTTGATTCCGGAAGGTGTGATTGCGATAATGTTTTCCGAGCGCAGGGCGAGGCTTAAATTTCCTCCGGTGCCGGTGGTCAGACGGTCAGCCAAAAGGCGGCGACCGTAATCGGCCAGTAGTTCTTGTTGTTGGTAGGTCATTTTTTTCTCTTATGGGCTCTCTTTTTTGGTAATGATCTGATCAATGACGCCGATTTTTTTGTTACGGATCTCTTTGAAAATGGTTTTTACAAGCAGAATATCACCGGCAAAAGCCTCTTTGCGATAGTTGTTGATATACTAGGTTACGGGAGGAATGTAGTCAACTTATTTTCTATATGTTGCAGAACCTCTCTTTCGCAACCGGGTGGCAGTTCCCAGAGGTCGGCCCCGAATTTAAGCAGGCGGGAAAGGTTTAGGGGGATTTTTAATTTATGGGTTGGTATCAGATGGGTGTCGGAAGTTGCCGTCAGGTTTGAGTTTTGTTTAAGGTCTGAGATTAAATCGTCTCTTAACTGGATATAGTCGTCCAGGTTATCACGTAAAAAGTTGAGCCCTTTTCTTTCGGCAATCAGGAGTGCCGGAAAACCGTCGAGGCGAAAATCGAGTTTTTTCCATAAAAATTCATACTTTTCTGTGAAGTTGGTGATCCTTTGAAGCTGGTTTGAACTGTTGTTGTTTGGTTGTTTGGTAAATTCACTCTCCAGGTTGTCACGGATTATGATTTTTAACATCTCCTTCTCCCAGGCGAGAAGGCGCATCAGGGGGTTAGTGCGGCTTGAGTAGTGGAAGGAGTCCATGCCCCGGCAAAGGGCCAGGCAAAACTTTTGCTCTGTTTGGGAGAGATCGGTGAAGACCTGGGCTTCCCGGCAGAGGGCGTGGGCACATTTGAACTGATAGCCGGTTAAGTTGCGCAAGTCGCGGCCCTGATGGCGCAAAGGGTGTAAAAGGCAGCCGGCTTGCTTCTCCTGATCGTCAAGAAAACCTAAGCCCCAGCACTCATTTCCCGAAATTTCATGGGGGTCGGCCAGGTTGTTTTGCAGCTCTTTGCGGTTAGTACGCAAAAGGCGGCGTTTTTCTGCGATATTGTCAAGCGGATCGGCTTCAGGATCACGAATCGGTGGACAACAGTAAAAACAGCTTTTCTCTTGATCCGGAAAGCAGAGTGAGGCGAGATTGAGCATGATGGGGGGCGGTTTGGTTATGAGTAAGAAGGGGGTTTACTCCCCCTTCTTACTCATAACATTTTAAACCTTGAACCGTAAGATTTATCCGCTGTACATGACAGCAAGTATAAGAGCTGGTTTGTCGGTGTTGGTGATAACCACATGAGGGGTGGTAGATTTGAGGTAGAGGGAATCACCTAAAGAGAGGATCTCCACTTTATCTTCAACGACGATTTTGACTTCACCATCAATGACATATATGAGTTCTTCTCCGTCATGGACGGATGGGACCACATCTTTGGCCTTTTCCGGGTTGAGTTTAACGATAAAGGCGTCCATGTGGCGATCTTTAAGATCAGCTGCCAGAGGTATGTAGCTGTGGTAGCTGGCCCGGCCGGAGGGCAGAGGGGCAGTTTTCTGGTCCTTGACGCGCATAACGCTGTAATTGCTTCGCTCTTCCTGATCGGAAAAGAGGGAACTCATTACCGTATTCAGTGCGCGGGAGAGACGGATCATAGTGCCCAGCGGCGGAGTAATATTTTCCTGTTCAATATTCTCCAGCATGGTGACATCAAAACCGGTTTTCTGGGCCAGCTCAGCCAGAGATAAACCCTGGGTCTCCCGCATATGTTTGATCTTTTCGCCAACATGAATCGGGTCTGACTGCTCTTGTGGTTTATCCATATGGTCAGCCAGGTCGGCCAGGTATTTATCGTAATACTCATTGTGTTTCTCAAGCTTGATCATCGCAGCTTACTCCTGAATGTCTTTAGTTTTTTTTGTTGAGTTTGCCAGCTTACGTTAAATGGGCTACCAAGTACTCCGCTGTTATCATATACTGTTCATAATGTAAAGTGCAAGTAATTATTTTGCTACTTGTAGATTGTCTACGGTAGAGGATAAAAATCTTGACAAACATACTATGGTCGGCTAGCTGTTATCGGCAAATATGAATTATCGCATGACCTGAATTATGTAGTTGTCTGTGAGCTAAGGCTACCGTGACAGCAGAATGCCGGATAACTGCAGGGTTCAGGTTTGACTTTATCGGAGGAATAATCTCTCTTTGTCGGTGAATAGTGATTGGCGTTTGCTTGCCTATAAAGAGCTGGTCGACTCTCTTAACCCTTTCTTTTCCCATTATCTTGGGGACTATTGCCGCAACTGTCGGCAGGTGATCGGACGTTTGCCTGAGGCGGTTGAAGAGTCGGTCGACCTTATCGAAGGGGTCTATCCCGGTTGTTGCCATCGAGGGGCCGGAGATATCTTTCGCCTTGAAGGGGAAAGTTCGGAACGCGCTAACCTCGCACCTGAAATTATCACCGGCTTACAGCGTGAGCGGCAACAGAAACTGCAACAACCTGGTGTTGGGGGAGGCAACTACAGCTTTCGCAGGCATCGGGATGGAGCTCTGGTCAAAGGAGCCCATTGTAAATATTTTTCCACTCAAGGGTGTATTCTTGGGGCCTTGAAAGGGCCTCTCTGTATTAATTTTATCTGTCCGCCGATGCGTGCCGATCTGCTTGCTGTCTGTGATGAAGATGATTTTCTAGTCGGGCCGGAGCATGATTTTTTGTTTGTTTATAGAAGTCTGGCGGTAATCAGCTACGACGGTCGAGATGAAGTTGTTCGAGAACTTTCCGACTTTCGACAAAGAGTGCAGCTGTTGGCAGAGAGATGCCGGGATTTTCTTTTCGAACGACAAGCGCAGTCACTTTATTCTATATTTACAAAGCCATCAACCGGATGAGGAGAGAAAGATAAAATGCTGGATAAATTATTGGCCGCTCTGAATGAGACTGAGAGGGCGGCCGTCGATGAAGAGGAGTATAACGTATTAAAGGCGGTAGTTGATGAGTTACCGGCTTTTCCACGGGAAATCTTCCAGCTCATTCCAATCTTGCAGGCGATCCAGAGAAAATATGGCTACTTGCCCCGGCTTGCTCTGAACATGGTCGCTGATCACGTGCAGACAACCATCGGGAAGGTCTATGGTGTTGCGACGTTTTATAATCAGTTTCGTTTCAACCCTCCGGGTCGTAATCCGATCAAGGTCTGTCTGGGCACGGCCTGCCATGTCAAGGGCGGCGAAATTCTTCTGGAAAATTTTGAACGGCGCCTGCAGATTAAGGAGGGTGAAACCTCTGACGATCGCGAATACAGTCTTGAGCGGGTCGCCTGTATCGGTTGCTGTGCCCTGGCTCCGGCCGTGGTTGTTGGCGAGAAGGTTGAAGCCTATGTGACACCAAGCAAGGTTGAGGGAATTATAACCGAGATTGAAGTTCGTAAAGAGATGGCGGAGCGGGAGCAGGTGAAAAATGAAGCAGCCAACGGGTAGTCCCAAAGAGCACCTGATGGTGTATGCCGAACGGGCCAAAGAACGAGTAAAAGAGTTGAAAGAGTCGTCGGTTCCGGTGATCTATGTGGGTTGCGCAACCTGCGGACTGGCGGCTGGGGCCCTGGAGACGATTGCCGGTTTCGAGGAGGCCCTTAAAGATAATGGTATTGAGGCCGAGATCAAAAAGGTTGGTTGTCTGGGTCACTGTTATGCTGAACCTCTGGTAATTATTCAAAATCCCGGTTTTCCGCCGATTCTTTATCAGAAAATCGGGGCTGGAGAGGCCGGTATTTTAGTCCGCTCATTTCTTAAAGATGGCAGCGACCCCTGTTATGAATATCTGATCGGGGCTCTAGAGGCTGATGAAAATTTCCCGACGCTTATGGATTATCCTCGTTATCTTTATGAAAATAGAGTGGTTATGGAGCATTGCGGCCTGATTGACCCGGAGGATATAGACCATTATCTGGCGGTTGGCGGCTACTCCTCCCTGGTCCAAGGGCTCGAAAAGGGTGGGGCCTGGGTGCTCGACGAAGTCAAAGCCGCCAATCTGCGCGGCCGGGGTGGAGCCGGTTTCCCGGCGGGTCGAAAATGGGAGATCGCCAGGGCGGTTGAAAAAGATTCCAAACTGGTTATCTGTAACGGTGATGAGGGTGATCCCGGAGCCTATATGGATCGGACCCTGCTCGAAAGCAACCCGCATCAGGTTTTGGAAGGTTTGGCGCTGGCGGCGCTGGCGGTTGGGGCCGAGCGAGCCCTGCTCTATATTCGGGCTGAGTATCCGCTGGCGGTTGAAATTATGGAGAGGGCGATTGAACAGGCCCGGGAGAGAAATCTTCTCGGGGCTGATATCCTGGGTAGCGATTTCTCAATCGAAGTTTCTGTTTTTCAAGGTTCCGGTGCTTTTGTTTGTGGTGAAGAGACCGCTTTGATTGAATCCCTTTCCGGCAGCCGGGGTATGCCCCAGCCGCGGCCTCCCTATCCGGCGGTTGCCGGTCTAGATGATCTTCCGACGATCATAAATAATGTCAAAACCCTCTCCA
>JANTGZ010000087.1 GCA_024762675.1 Thermodesulfobacteriota bacterium
TTTGCCTTTCTCTGCGTCTTTGCGTCTCTGCGGGAAAACGCTTTTTTATCTCCCGCAGAGACGCAAAGACGCAGAGAAAAACCGCAATGTAAACAATTTTCATGTTTATTTTGTTCTAAATATCAATGACTTAACTCAAGTCAGAAAGTTGGGATATAAAGAATGGGAGCAAAAAATGAGTAATACAGACGAAATCCGCTGGCAACAGCGCCTGGAAAACTTTGGCAAGGCATTAGGCCAACTTGAGGCTGCCTGCAGCAAGGAAAACTTAAGTGATCTTGAGCGGGCCGGATTGGTGCAGATGTTTGAGTTTTCTTTTGAACTTACCTGGAAGTCACTAAAAGATCTGCTTTTTTATGAAGGTTTTGATGTAAAGAGCCCTCGTGCGACGATCCGAACAAGTTTTGAGCAGGGATACATCAGTGAAGACGACTGCGAGGTCTTTCTGGACGCTTTAGATAAACGCAATATCCTGAGCCATACCTATCATGAAGAGAAGGCCCTTGAAGCTGAAAGCCTGATTCGGAAACACTATTTCCCGCTTCTTCACCGAATTCACGACACCTTGGAGAACAAACGCACATCATGACCGATGGCTTAAAGGATAAACACCGTCAGGCAATCATCGACATTCTCGCCGCCAACACCAGGGTGAAACGAGTAGCACTTTTCGGCTCCCGGGCGATGGGCACGTTCACCACCACCTCGGATGTTGATCTAGCCCTGTATGGTGACGAACTGACCCTGACCGACCAAGCAAAACTGGCTGCGGCCATCGACGATCTGCCCATGGCTCAAAGAGTGGATCTGTTGCTCTACAAGAGTATTGATAATGACAACCTGAAAGAGCATATCAGGAAGTATGGGGTGGAGTGGTTTCGGCAGGGCTGGGGAAAGAGTACTGATTGGACGAAGAAATGCTTAGGAGATATTTTAACTCTTCAAAGAGGCCATGATCTACCAAGCCAATCAAGAGTAAACGGTAGCGTTCCAATAATGGGTTCTGCTGGCTTGACTGGCTATCACAACAAGTCAAAAACCAATGGACCGGGTGTGGTTGTTGGTAGAAGTGGTAATTCAATGGGAGAAGTTCATTACACTATTGGTGATTATTGGCCCTTGAATACAGTACTTTATGTAACAGACTTTAAGGGTAATGATGAAAGATTTATTTACTATTTTCTGAAGTCGATTAGTTTCAATCAGTTTAATTCCGGAAGTGCACAAAAATCTTTAAATAGAAATGCCGTCTACCCTCATCAGGTTATGGTTCCAACCAACCTGGCTGAGCAAAAAAAAATAGCAAGTATTCTTGGTGATCTGGACGACAAAATAGAACTAAACCGCCAGATCTACCAGACCTTGGAACAAATCGCTCAGGCTATTTTCAAATCCTGGTTTGTCGATTTTGAGCCGGTCAAGGCCAAGATCGCGGCGAAAGAGAACGGCCAGGATCCCGAACGCGCCGCCATGTGTGCCATCAGCGGCAAGAGCGACGCAGAGCTCAAGCACCTCCCTGCAGACCAACTCTCCCAACTCGCCACCACCGCCGCCCTCTTCCCCGATGAGTTGGTGGAGTCGGAGCTAGGGATGATTCCGAGGGGGTGGGAAGTGAAAAAAATCATGGATTGGGGGACTGTTATTTGTGGCAAAACACCACCCAAGAAAGATCCCTGTAATTATGGAGGTTCTATCCCGTTCATAAAAATTCCAGACATGCATGGAAATGTGTTTGCGACAACAACAAATGACACATTAAGCAAAAAAGGGGCTTCAACTCAACCAAAGAAAGAAATACCAAAAGGAAGTGTTTGCGTGAGTTGCATTGCTACAGTTGGTCAGGTGGTTATTGCATCGGAAAACAGTCATAGCAATCAGCAGATCAACAGCATTGTTCCTGAAAACATGGAGCATACTTCCTTCTTGTATTTTTCCATGCGGGAAAGAAACATGTTACTTCACGAGCTATCAAGCGGAGGTAGTGCAACTCTTAATTTAAACACAGGAAATTTCTCAAAAATCCCTTTATTCTCTCCCGGCGCAAAATTACTAACCAAGTTTTCCAAAATTGTTTGGCCAATATTCAAACATATTTTAGCAAGTGATAGACAGTCACAAAATCTCGCCCAACTCCGCGACACCCTCCTCCCCAAACTCCTCTCCGGCGAAATCACGATTGCCGACACCCAAACTAAAATCGAGGCGGCGGTATGATCAAAATCCGCACCATAAAAGATATCACAACACTCTCTGAATCGGTTGATCTAGAGTGCAAGCTGGCCGCTGGCCGGGATGACAAGGGACAGCTTCCGGTTGATTTCTGGCCCACGTAAAGCGCCTTTGCCAACACTCGGGGCGGGACGATTCTGCTGGGAATCAAAGAGAAGCAAAGTGACTTCTCCCTGCGTGGGGTTGATGAACCGGAAGGCGGCACCCTGCATCTTTTTGACTCTTTTGAACCGTATGACCAAACTCGATTGGAGATGACTTTGGGAGTCAAAATGTCGGTGACGGGAAAAATGACGGGAAAAATGACGGGAAAAATTCTTGAACTTTTATCAACCGCCCCAACATTAACAATCCCGGAACTTGCCACCAATCTCGGGGTATCAGAAAGCACCGTTGAACGGGCAATTCGGGAACTTAAAAGAGAGAAACGGTTGCAGAGAACTGGCTCACGTAAAAACGGAAGCTGGGAAGTGATTGATGATCAACAATGAGAACAGTTGCGACTGATACATAAAAAAGGACGTGTCGAATTTTTCGAAGAAAATCGACATACAACTAAAATATGTCGATGCCATAAACATATTGGATAACCGATGATCAACGAAGATCAACTTGAACAGCTCTGCCTTGAATGGTTCCGTGAAAACAGCTATGGATACGCCTACGGGCCGGATATTGCCCCGGATGGCAAAATACCGGAGCGCGAAGATTATCGCCAATCCGTGCTCATCGGCCGTCTTCTGACGGCCCTTAAGAAAATCAATCCCCACCTCCCCTTTGCGACCCTCGAAGAGGCAGCTCTTAGCATTGGCAAGCCGGAACACCCGGTATTGATCCAGAACAACCGGGTTTTTCATAAATGGCTCTTGGAAGGAGTGGCGGTTGAGTATCGCGATGGTGACGAGACCGGCTACGACCATGCTCAACTCATAGACTTTCAAAATTTTCGCAATAATCAATTTCTGGTAGTTAACCAGTTTACGCTCCAGGGCACGAAGATGAACCGCAGGCCGGATATCGTGGTCTTTATTAATGGTTTGCCGATTGCGGTTATCGAGCTAAAAAATCCGGCTGATGTTCAGGCCGATATCTGGGATGCCTTTAACCAGCTTCAGACCTATAAAGATGAGATATCCGACCTCTTTATCTACAATGAAGCCCTGGTGGTCAGCGACGGGATCACGGCCCGAATTGGCTCGCTAACGGCTAATCAGGAACGTTTCATGCCCTGGCGCACCATCAAGGATGAAAATGACAGACCGCTCTTGGAGTATGAGCTGGAAAAAATAGTAAAGGGATTTTTCGATCCTGAACTGCTGCTTGATTACATCCGTTATTTTGTCATCTTCGAGCAGGAAGGTGATACCATCACCAAGAAGATTGCCGGATACCACCAGTTTCACGCAGTACGTGAAGCGGTGCGGGTAACCGTGATCGCCGCCCAACAACGAAAAGAGTCGCATACCGGCGAAGAGAGAGCAACCTATGGTCGAGACGTAGTTCCGGGCTCGCGCAAGGCGGGCGTAGTCTGGCATACGCAAGGTTCCGGCAAAAGTATCTCGATGTGCTGTTACGCCGGGAAACTTCTGCAGCAACCGGAAATGAATAACCCGACCATTGTTGTAGTTACCGATCGCAATGATCTTGACGGCCAGCTCTACAACACCTTTGCCAACGCCCGGGAGCTGCTTAAACAAACCCCGGTACAGGCCGGCAGCCGGGATGAGTTACGTGAGTTGCTGGCGGCCCGGCAGTCCGGCGGGATCATCTTTACCACGGTGCAAAAATTTTCACTGTTAAATGGCGAGGAGAGCCATCCGCATTTAAGTCAACGCAGCAATATTGTCGTAATCAGCGACGAAGCCCATCGCAGCCAATACGGTTTAAAAGCCCGACTCGACACCAAAACCGGCAGATATATCTTCGGCTATGCCAAACATCTGCGTGATGCCATCCCCAATGCCTCTTTTATCGGCTTTACCGGCACTCCGATTTCCTTGGAAGATAAAGATACTCGCGCCGTCTTTGGCGATTATGTCTCAATCTATGACATTCAGGATGCAGTAGACGATGGCGCCACGGTGCCGATCTATTACGAATCCCGCCTCGCCAAGCTCGATATCGACCGTGAAGCTATCGAAGAGCTCAACGAGGAAGTCGAAGAGGTTATCGAAGATGAGGAGGATATCAATCTTCGCGAAAAGACCAAGAGTAAATGGGCCGCCCTGGAAAAACTGGTAGGTTCTGAACCACGCTTGCGGGAAGTTGCTAAAGACCTGGTGGAACATTACGAGTCACGATCTAGCGTGATCCCGGGTAAGGCAATGATCGTCTGTATGAGCCGGGAGATCTGCGCCCATATGTACAATTCGATAGTTGAGTTACGACCCGACTGGCATGACCCTGACCCGGAAAAGGGAGCACTCAAGATTGTGATGACCGGCTCCGCGTCCGACAAAGAGCTCCTGCAGCCCCACATCTACAACCGACAGACTAAGAAACGGCTGGAGAAACGCTTCAAGGATGCAGATAATCCACTCAAATTAGTGATTGTCCGGGATATGTGGCTGACCGGCTTTGACGTGCCCTGTTGTCATACTATGTATATCGACAAGCCCATGCAGGGCCATAATCTGATGCAGGCCATTGCCAGGGTCAACCGGGTCTTTAAAGATAAGCCCGGCGGTTTGGTGGTTGATTATATCGGCATTGGCAATGAGCTGAAACAGGCCTTGAAGATCTATACCGACTCCAAGGGCCGGGGTACACCTACCCTGCTGGCGGAAGAGGCTTTTGCCCTGCTTATAGAAAAGCTCGAAATCGTACGGGCCATGTTTTATGGTTTTGACTACAGTGACTACGAGACCAATGCCACCCGGCTCCTGCCGATGGCGGCCAATCATATCCTGGGACTTGATGACGGCAAGAAAAGATTTCTTGATGCCATGGCAGCCATCACCAAAGCCTTCTCTCTCTGCAGCACTCTGGATGAAGCCGCACCCCTTAAAAAAGAGATCGCCTTCTTTGCCGCAATCAAGGCGGCGATCATCAAGCATACCACGGTTGACAAGAAACGAACCGAGGAAGAGAAAAACTCGGTTCTCAAACAGATTCTTGATAATGCAGTAACAGCCGATGGCGTAGCCGACATCTTTGAACTGGCGGGTCTTGACAAACCCAACATCAGCCTGCTTTCAGATGAGTTTCTGGAGGATGTGCGACGCATGCCGAGCCGCAACCTCGCTGTTGAGCTCCTGGAAAAACTCCTGCGCGACGCGATCAAGGCCCGTACCAGAAACAATGTCGTACAAGAGATGAAATACGGCGACCGCCTCCTGGAGACCCTGCGCAAGTACCATAACCGAGCCATCGAGACGGCCCAGGTTATCGAAGAGCTGATCCAGATGGCCAAGGACTTCCAGGCGGCCATGAAGCGCGAAGAAGATCTTGGTCTAACTCCGGATGAGATCGCCTTCTATGACGCCCTAGCCGACAATGAAAGTGCCGTGCGAAAACTGGGTGACGAGACCTTAAAAAAGATCGCCCACGAATTGACGGAAAAACTGAGGGCCAACACCACGGTTGACTGGCAGGTTCGAGATAGCGTCCGGGCCAAGATACGCAATATGATCCGACGACTGCTGAAAAAATATAAATACCCGCCGGATAAACGCGATGATGCCACTGAACTGGTCTTGCGGCAGGCGGAGAAACTTTCGGGTGCTTGCGGGGATTGCTGGTGCGGCTATCATCGATGAGAGAATCTCCGCTGATACGTGGCCCAATGAGAGTATCATCATTGCAGGCGTTCACGGCATCACTAAACCTGAGTATAAAGAACTATGCGATGTATTGGATGCTCAATTCAGCCAATCAAATGCGCCTGATTCAGTTCCAGATGGCCAGTGGGTGAATTGCTGTGTAATATGGATCAAGGACCGCAACGACTCTCTTCAGAAGTGGGTGCAACCGAAGATTAGACCTGCTTGGCTGGAGATGAATGTCGCTTGCAACGACATGTTTTGTGGATCCAATATGTACGTCTTTGAAGGCCGCTACGAAACGTATGACTCTCCGTGTAGGTTCATAAGCTTTGTCTGTTTTGACTGGGTCGCTTCCGTAGCAGGAACAACCGTTTGTGATGAAATTCTCACTAAACTCAATCAACTTTGGACTGAATCACAACCGGCTCTTGATTGGATCTTCGTCGTCCAACACAACACAGAACCAAACCATTCTTCGTTCCTAAACAGCACGTTCCAATTCTTGACAAATGTCACGTATGCTTGTGTTCAGCGAGACAAGGCGATTGTGCTACACGTCAACACAGCAGTACGGTCACCATTCGTAAGCGTCAAGCAAAGTACATCTTCAAATAATTTACCGGCCATGGCATAGAACACCAAATCAAATCTATCAGAAATATCCGTCCCAAATACGCCCGTAAAAATTGCGAAGGTGCAGACAGTGATAAGGGCGCCGTAAGGATTGCGCCGGTACCCTCCTATTCGGGTCGGTTATAGCCGTCTTGCACTGCCTGTTCCATAGCCGACAATTCTTCATCGGTCAGGAAGTCAAAGTGAGCGGATCTCTTCCTTGCGGAAAGGCTGCCGTTGTTCTGCAGGCACAATTGAATGAACAAGTCGATCAGGCGGTCAGGCATATCAATGATGTCCTGTATCGCCTTCTTGGTGTTGTCATAGTTGGCCAGAAAGCTGAGCTCTTCAACGAGTTCTTCTTCGATCGTTTTGGTTACAAACTCGTACAAGGCTTCTGATTGAGCTGTCATATCCATATACTTATACCAGTATGCGGTTGCGTTCTCGACGGTCATTTGCCCCATTTCATCCAGCCGATAATCGATGAGTCGCAACAAGGGTCTGGAGAACGCTTCCAGTGATGCATCATAGTCCGCCGGATTTTTGAGCATGACAGCTGAAACCGGGAACATGAGTCCGCGTGGCACCAGTTCCTGCAGCGACAAAATGTTGTGTATCAGAAACCGATGAATTCGTCCGTTCCCATCCTCAAACGGATGCAGGAACACAAATCCATAGGCGATGGTCGCCGCATGAATGACCGGGGATACATTGCCCGCTTTCATCCGCTTATGGGAGCCGATCAATCCCTCCATGAGGCTTTGCAGATCATCAGGTTTTGGACAAATGAAATGTATGATTTCCTTCTGGTAGGCAACCGTCTGGCCGACATAATTCTGACTTGCCCGATAGTCACTGTCTTTGAAACGCGGATCGACGATTCGGTTTTGAAGCTCTATCAGCCTTTCCTTTTCAAAGAAGTCTTCCTTTTCGGCAAGCTCCAGTGATGTGATAAATTTCTCAGTTCGGGAAGCGTTGGGCTTTATGTGCTCAATTTCAAAAGATGACTTCGTTTCCTTGTTGTAAAGGTAGCTCAGCGCCCGGCGAAGCAGTCCCGGTGGATATGCGGTGACGATATCCTCACACCTTTTGCGCAGGTCGGATGAATCCAGTTTGGCAAGTTTTTCGGTTCGTCTTACGACAGGGCAAAACGATTTGGGACCAAGGAGGTTGTTTACAATGCGGTGACGTGAAGATTTTTCTCCGTTCTGAACGGTGTAATAATCTTTGGCCTCCAATGCATCGACATAGTTACCGGAAGTCAGGTCATCGACAGGTAGCTGCTTCCCGGTCAAAAACTCATAGAAAAACCAGATCCTCCGAGCATACTTCCCGGTAGGTTTGGATTTGATGTATTCGGTGAGTTCTTCCAGAGAAACCTTTTCAAAGACACGAGCCAGAAAGCCCAGGTTGACCCCGTCATATTTCAGCGCGAATTCAAGATGGTCACCGACCTTTTCCCCGGGCCAGTACCTTATAGGATAGAAGTCCTCTATTGTTCCATCCTGAACCTTCGATCTGTGAGTTCCTGATGAGGACACAAATGAGGTATGCCAATGGGACATGCCTGTCATCCCTATCATATCAAGCAGATACGTGTAACCTGCCGGGCGAGATTCCAAAATGTTTATATCCATGCGATCTCCTCGTAAAACTGTTATTATGCTGGCAATATAGTTATAATGAGGCGGTTTGTCAATAAAACTATTATAAATTGGCTTTTACATGGTAAAATGATTACATGTAAGTGGCTGACGTTTAGAAATTGGCATCTGGTTGGCGAAACAGTTATACCGCTGGTAAAACGATTAAAAACCGGTACTAGGCTGGTAAAATCATTACGAAGGCCGCCGGTGTAGAAAGACCTTTCTACAGTGTGAGCCTTCCGAACAAGCTCCGCAGCATGGGCAGCGGAGACGACGGAGAAAAACCGCCTGTGGAAGATGGTCGAAATAGGCAAAAACGAAACCGTGCCACCAGAGACCGGCGCCGCAGCGAGGACAAGAGGAAGGTTTTTGCCAAAAAAAATCCCGGCCGAGCCGGGCTATTTCATTGACATCTACGTCAACAGATATTACCAAGAAGGGAACTCCTTATCGGGTGCTCCTACCCAATACGGAGGGAGCGATGGACCGCTCCTACGGTTCACCGCTCTACCTCAATCATTTAATTTGATTATCACAAAACCACTATCAAAATAGCGTGAGACTATAGTACCTCTTCTTGGTAATTTATTTCAAGACCTAACAATGTATGGCAAACGACCGCAAAAAAAACTAATTGATCTTGGGCCTGATGCGCTCGCAGATGCTTTGCTGAACCTTGCCGTCCATTCCGATGAGACGGATGATCTGATTGAGCATTTGATAGCCACGCCAAAGGAAAATGTTCAGCGCTTTAAACAGAAGCTTTCCGGTCTGAAACGTTCACGGCGGTTTGTTGACTGGCGGGGAGCCGCCAGCTTTGCCCGTGAGCTGGAAATGCTGCTTCAGGATCTGAAATCCGGCGTGGATGATGCGCTCACAGGCATTGAGCTGGTGGCGGCATTTTACGAAGCTGACAGTACCATTTTTGAGATGTGCGACGACTCCAGTGGGAATATTGGCGATGTATTCCGTTATGATGCCAAAGAGCTGTTTGTGGACTATGCCTCCCGTTGCACCGACAAAGAGAAAATTGCGGAAATCATTCTGAAGGTGAATCAGAAGGACAACTACGGCATCCGGGATACCTTGGTTGATTGCGCTGGAGAATGCCTGCCTGAAGAGGTTATTCGCACCATGACTGCCACACTTCAGAAGTGGGCCGACAAAGAAAAGGATGAATACGGCAAGCGTCACCATTTGATGCTTATCGAATCATTGGCCTGGCAGATCAAGGATGCCGAACTCTTTGAAAAGACCCGTATTGCTTCATGGGGAAAGCTGTCCACAACGGCACTTATCGACATCGCCCGGGTGTATCTGGAAAGCGGAGATGTTGAAACAGCCCATTCGTGGCTGAAGAAAATTCCTGAGGATGAAACCTCTCAGGCATATGAACGGGATAAACTGCTGGAGGAAATCTACCAGAAACAGGGTAATTCAGAGAAACTGATTGAACTTTTGTACCAGAAATTCAGATCCTATCACTCCACGGACACCTTGCAGACACTTCTGGATGTTATCGGTCATGACAAGCGAGATAAAGTCGCTGCTGATGAGGTGGTACAGATTCTGAAAGCCGACAGAATCAGGGAATCAGATGCGGAATTTCTGATCTCAATTGAAAAGATCGATGAAGCCGAGGAATACTTGCTTGGGCTTGCCGATCAGTTGAATGGAGATCATTACGGCAGCCTGCTTTCTCTGGCTAAGACAATGGAATCAGAAAACCGACATCTCGCTGCCAGCCTGCTGTACCGCAGCCTGCTTGTCTCAATTCTGGAGCGAGGTTACACCAAAGCCTACTCCCACGGAATCCGGTACCTGAAGAAGCTGGACAAGCTGGCGGTAACCGTTTCCGATTGGAAAGATTTTAACAGCCACGAAGCATTCAAAGAGCAGATCAAAGAAGCACATG
>JANTGZ010000088.1 GCA_024762675.1 Thermodesulfobacteriota bacterium
TGGGGGACAAGAAGCTTGGTTGATTTTGATCCGGTGATAGTCCTTTCATTTTTCAGCCTCAAAAATTGTTTTTTTCTGCAAGGTTATGAGGCTATAAGTAGCATTTTCTGGCAAAAAAGTACAGCTATTTATTAGTAAATACTCAATTATATTAAATGTTTAACCACTATTTCAGGGTCGACTAATGAGTCTCTTTTGCAAAAAAATATTAGTTCTTCGATCACTCTTTGGCCAAACGCCATGAACGTCTTCCGTTTTTGGCTTCAAAGAGCCAGAAACGATCGCCCTCCATCCATAATTGCTGAAGAACTAACTCCAGACGCCCTCCACCACCTCTTCTTTTGACCTCCACTATATACAACTTTTCCGCTTTTACCAGTCCACCTTGCAAATCATTCCTGATCATACCGGAGGAGAGCGCTTGAGCAAAACTTACAGGCCTCTCTTGAACCTCCAGGTTGGCAGTGAACCTTGCGGTACCAATCTGCTCATAAACAGCATATTCTCGTTTTTCGCTCACAGCCGCAAACGGCAGGGAGCGATTGAGCCAATCTCCAGGCACCAAGCTATAACTCAAGATTGCGGGCTTTGCCGCGCTGTACCGGCGGGCATCACAGACCTCATCACCCCTTACATTCCGATAAGCATCGGCCTGTACCAGTGCCTGCTTCTCATCATAATAGAGTTCCGCTCGACAACCCATTTTTTGATCACGATCCTGAACCTCTATCATCGTTCCGCCATCAGCCAGAGCGACCTCGATAAAGTCCCAGAAAACTGTGTTAAGTGGCTGCCCCGGAAACGGACTCTGGTACTCAGAAACAATACTCACATCGGCCCGGGATACCAGAGGAAACAGGACTGCCATTAAAAGAGTTGCACAAAAACAAAGAAGCATTCTCATAGTATCAAAATTTCCTGAAGTATATAGATATCTAAACCAACACCTGACAAAGTCTACCTGATCCGTGTCCATCTGTGTCTATCTGTGGTTCCCTTTTCTAACCACAGATAGACACTGGTTAAAGTACATTACTTAGCATCCTTAATATCTTTACCATGATCGACTTTCTTATAATCTCGGGCAAATGAAAAATCTGGATCGGTATCATGATTGTGACAGATGCGGCAGTTTTTCTCAGTAACCAGTTTCATCTTCGTCTTTAGGGGTGACTGGGCATGTTTACCCCCCGGACCATGGCAGGCCTCACATTGGACCCCAACCATCTTGGAACTGGCCTCCAAACTGACAAAACCGCCAACGGCACTTTTATCACCCAGTCCCGTAACATGGCAGGTCAGGCATTCAAGATCAAACTCTCTTTTTTTCTTTTCGAGACTCTTAATTGCCTGAGCGTGGTGGGATTCAGACCATTTTTTTTCGATCTCACCATGACAGCTGCCGCACCAGCCACTGCCGAGATAGAGATTGACCGGTTTACGGTGTTTCATCGCCGCTTTCCGGCGTCTCTCCTGCTCTTTCTTGATAAAGAGACGGCGCTCCTCTTCATACTGGGAAACCAATATCTTGATTTCCGGATCCTCGGCAACAGTTTTCGCCGACACCCGGGAAAGAACCGGCTGGCTTACCTGCAGATGGGATTTCCGGTCATCCTGTATAAGATCAACATAGGAGACATATTTACCGCCAAAGTTATTACGTGCCACAGATTTTCCATATACTTCCAGGGTCTTTTTTTCGATTCTGCCGGTCTCGCCGTCAATAACCAGGTCAACCCCTGAGATCTGGGCCAGAAGTTCATGAATACGCTCGCCTTGAGCGTGCAGAATAAGAATAAAAATATCGTGTTTGATCTCTCTTTGCAGACGAGAAATTGCTTTTATCGGGTCACTGACAACGACTTTTTTAAGTTTAAACAACTCTATTAATTTAGGATCGATAACTGATGTCACCAGAACTTTGCCGGCAGCTTTATTGAACCTTAAAAAAGGGACAAAACCTTCGACATTGGCGCAGATAATATCGGTAGGCGAGCCGGCGGCCACCGCGGTCACCGTATCAAGCCCTAATGCTGCATCCCAGACCCCTAAGCCGATCGCATCAAAACCGCTGCGATCGAGGCCGGCAACAATATATTTATATTCGACAGCGGCCATCAGCGACTGATAGTTACTGTTGTTACCGGCATTAATCAGGATAGTACGCTCGGGATTTGAACCTTGCATTATCTGGTCGATAACGGTTTTACAGCGGGACAGACCGCCCGCCTGATTGCCGTGTCAACCACAGGGGGCGATATTACCTTTGAGGCCGCCATAGTAGAGTACCCGCAATACCGTATCGTTGGTCATACTCTTTACGACAGCATCCTGAGACCAGGCTGTAAGAGCAGTAAAAAACAGAAGACATATTCCAAGACTGAAACTTTTACATATTCTTTTTGTCATTCCGGCAAACCTCTTAATTTGACGTGTTTTACAAAAATACTTGAAAGAGAAACAATAACTCTCTTTAGATTGCGTTTTTTCTCCGCGACCCTGCGCCTCTGCGGGAGACGAAAAAACGTTCTCGCGCAGAGGCGCAGGGTCGCGGAGAAAGGCGATAAAACAGCTACCAGCAAAAAGCTGAAATTTGGGCCTCTCCTAAGATTGTCCCATAGACGCTGATCGCGGCTACTTCATTTGCCTGGTCAAGACGCAATGCCGCAATCTCCGGCATGGTCTCAGAGCTGAACAGAGTCCCCACCAAGCTGCTTAATTTCTCTTTTGCGGCCAGGGTCAAGGTCACGGTTTCAAGTTCCTGGCCATCTCCGCTAAGAGCCGTCAATAGCACCTCCTGCGCTGACTCCGCCTGATTTACGAGAGCAACTCCAGTCCACCAGTAGGGATCCCAGGCGACATGCGGCAGACGTCTTGAAGCCGGGCTTGAGACGGCCTGCAGAGGCAGTGAGGCTAAAGAGCCACTGCCGAAACGATAGCTCAGCAAACCGGTAAAATCAGAGTCGGCGGCAAGCTCCAGCCAGGCTTGACTAAGCTGATCGTCATCAACCCCCCACAAACTACCCGCAACCGCAATCTCCTGATGGGCAAATGGCGGTAAAGTGACGCTATAATCTTGCACTTCAGCCGCGCCGCAGTGACACTTTAAAACCACGACCAGAGGGGTCTTGTTGGGATTGTAGAGGGAAACACTTGTCTGCCAGCCGTAGCCGACAGCAAGATGGGGCACCAGCCACTCCCGGTCGAGGGTTAACAGCGGCAGTTGATCCTTGGCAAAATCTTCCTCACTGCGCAAGACCGCACCCGCAAGCCCCGCCTCAGATGCTTCAACCAGAGCCCAACCGTTAAGACTGACGGCATCGGGATAACGACCTTCACGATATTCAACAATGCTATTGGCCGACAAAATCAGTTGCTGCTCCCTATAGGGGCTCCCGTCATCTTCAAAATAGCTTATCTGTAGCAGGTTATCCTGAGAACCCTGCTGCGCCAGGGTAAGTTCGCCCCGGGCCTGGGTATTGTAACGACTGGTCAGCCAGGGGATTACCAGCTTATTGGAACTATGATGTGAACTCTGTACCGCCCCCCAAAAGCGCTTTTCATCACCGGCAAAGACCAGGGCGGTTAACGGTTCAAGACTGCTGATTTTAACCGCCATCGCTTCATTATCGAGAAAGTAGTCAGCGGTTGTCGCAGTATTTATAAGCGAGAGAAGCCGTCCATTTTTATTAAAATCACCCCTTTGTCCCAACTGCGCCGGCAAGCCCTGGCTACCGACCACCTCAACCGTGATCTCACCTGAATTTTCAATCAGACCGGCACAGCCGAGCCAGAACTTGGCTGAGGGGTAGCCATAAAACCAGTGCTCAAATGGCGCTGAAAAATCGGCGTAGAGATGGATTGAGGCACCCGTCGTATTCTCACTGCCGGGCACAAAAGAGAGTTGAAAGTTGTCGTTACCGGTCTGACTTTCAATCACTATCTCCTGCAGGTTACGTGTCAAAAGCTCATCAAAAACGGCCTCACCATTTTTTTTCAAGACAACCCGGGCGCTGTTACCCAAAGTCGATTGCGGATCGAGGGCGACATTAACGGTAACCACTTCACCGACTTTGGGCCGCAGCGAGAAGTTGTCGCTCTCATCGGGGTAGACGATTAAGAGATGGTGGCCGGGGACCAGGCTTTCGCCTTCAAACTCATCATCATTGCTTAAGGCGATCTCCTTTACGGTATCATAATCGATAAAGAGATTTTCCGGACTCAGGGCCACCGGTATCCAGACAACCGCCGGATGATCATCGACCGAGGTTCCCTGCCAACTGCCGCCACCTATAATATAGTTTCCAATCTCATCTTTTTCAAGATTGTACTGGTAGGTTTTCTCGAC
The DNA here is from genome assembly GCA_024762675.1 of Thermodesulfobacteriota bacterium. Taxonomy (GTDB): domain Bacteria; phylum Desulfobacterota; class Anaeroferrophillalia; order Anaeroferrophillales; family Tharpellaceae; genus Tharpella. Next base: position 4,349 of record JANTGZ010000088.1, read on the forward strand.
TTCAACAGTACCTTCAAAATCGGGACTGAAACCGAGATCGTCAGCATGCCAGATGCTACAGGTCACCTGATCATAGCTCCCCCCCTGAATCACCTCGATCTCGTAACGATAGATGGGATAGGACCAGAACTCTTCTGAGGCATCAAGGTCGGCAGCAATCACCTGCCCGGCCTCGCCGATATAGGTCAGAAGGTAACGGTGAAACGCTTCCGGGCTCTGCGAACAGAACTCATACTGGATTTGATCTTCAGCGTGGCAGGCCGCCAGCAGCCCTTTTTTATCACCGACTGAGAGAAAGACACCGTTGGCTGCCGCAGGTCGAAAATCAATACTCTCTAAAATTGATGCATTAGCCCAACCATGACATATCCCGTGCCAATCCGGCGCCACAGGATCATACCACTCTCTTTGAGCGTCGGCGGTAGCCATCCCGGGATAGTAACCGGCCGTATAGAGATCATATTTTTCGATCGGTGCGGGATGGCCCTGATAGCCGCGTACAAGCTCACCCAGATTGAGAGGCCACCAGTAACCCGACCAGGGTTTCACCAGAGCCTCACCCTTAAGGGTTTCAGCCGACGCTATCAAGGTCGACATAAGAGCAAGGGCAATGATCAGTAGAGTTAGCATTTTCTTCATAATTATCTACTTCTTAGAAGCGGGACTCTTTGGCTTTAGGCCGGGTTTTCCGGGATTTCGGGCAAAGGGGTTGACTGCCGATTCCGGAGTCACCATATACCAATCCTTCTCATGCCAGACCCAATGCAGGGTCTGGGGCGCCTTTTCAAAGGTAAAGCCCATCGCCTGGATCGTATTTTTTATCCGGGTCTCAGCTTTAAGATCATCCTCTTTAAGCTCAACCGCTTCAATCTCACTCTTTTTATATTTGATACTGCCGATCCGGGCCTCTCCCGGATCTTTAAAAAACTTCTGCATCTCAGTAAGATTAGCCTTCTCCCGAGCCGCAATAAAACCATCAAGGCGTTCCTGCAGGCGCACAACCCGGTTTTCACTGCTCATCTCAAGGCCGCCGCAGGCGCTAAGGCCGACAAGGAGCAGACAGCTCAGCAGAGTTGCGACTCTCTTTCGGTATACTCTCATCTCTCTTCCCTCTCCATTTATGCACAAAGATTAACCCAACTTTTACAAAAGATCTAGGATCTCTAATCCATACTATTTTAATAGTCAATCAAAATTTTTTAAATAATCACCTTCCAAACAACCTCAACTTCATAAAAAAAGAGGAGGAACCCTAAGGCCCCCCCTCTTTTTTTTATGATATTAGACTATATCAGTCTAAAGCGGTCATTTGTAGCTGCAACAAGCTCCACAACCACAATCACCTGCAACTGCCAGGTAACCCTGAGCCTGGAAGTCATCGCCCATCATAACGAAGGCGTTAATAGCTCCAGAGCCTGTAGCGGTTGCGTAGATCGGAGCCGTGGTATCCAGACCGACAAGATCGTCAAGAATAGAGCTCAGGACGAAAGCTTCACTGGTCTTGGCCGGGACTACGAAGGTGTAACTGGCGGAAGTTCCGGCAGCATAGAAATTAATCAGAACTTCTACAGGAGTAGAGGCAGGGTTAGTAAAGGCCATGCCAGTCCACCAACCGGAGTTTGCAGCCGGCATATAGGGCAGGCAAAGCGTACAACCCTGGGGTGAACAGTTGGAGAACTCACCAACTTTAACGATACATTCACAAATAGACTGACAGGCACCGGCACAGATATCACCAGTATCAGGCTGTTCGACGAGCTCAACTTTCACTTTAACGGCAGCACCGATCTGGACATTGATATCATTCGGGTCATAAACGAATGTCGGGAGATCAACGAGCATCAAAGATTCAAGATTGTTCAGGAGACGGGCATAACAGGTCTGTACGACTTTAACCCGGTTCGTGCCGCAGGTAAAACAACAATCTTCATCACCCTGTGTACACGGATCATATAATTCCTGGCCCGCATCGGCTGAGAAGTAACCCATAGAATGACGGGATTCAGGAGAAGCGTCACAGGGATCAACACAGTAGGAATCGCCAACCAATGAAGGATCCTGGAAGGTACTAACGTAAACCGGACCAGCCGTAGCTTCTTCACAGCTATCCGAAACGAAGTCACACTCCTGATCGCCACGGGCGGGGTTCTGGTTTGTCCAGTAGACGCCGGATGCCGGTTCCATAATCGTCAAACGGATAGCGTAGGAAGAAGCAGTGGACATCTCAGCAATCTTCTCACAGTCACAAAGTTTGAACAGAACTCCCTTAACATCCTGAATATCACAATACCCACCATCGATTCCACATTGCCCGTCATACAGGCTACCAAGTTCGTAATCGAAAGTCGGGCAGGGGCACATTTCTACTGTCTGAGAAACAGAGCACTCTTTCAACTCAATCTCCAAGCCGTACTTCCACCCGTTTTCTTTATCAGTACAGATCTTACAAGGCTCACCAACCTCATTGACTACACAAAAGCCTGAAACCACGGTCGTCAGCACGAATGCCATGGCCAGCAATAAAATCAAACTACTTTTCCTCATCTTGCTTCCTCCATTGTTAGTTGTTGATCTGCCTTTACGACAAACCTTTAAAAAAACCTTAACTTATTAAAACTTAAAAAATAAACCAAAACGTTTCTGGGGTAAGCCTCAACCCCGCGACACCAACCTTCAGATTGTCCTTACCTTAACCCCACCTCCTTTCTTTTCTCCCTCAAGCTTCGCAGACTCAAAAATCACTGGAGTTACGGCTCGGAGGGTCTTCGGGTCAGCCAGCGGGCCGTTTGGCATCACCCTGCTACCGACTATTGAACGATTATAGAACGTTATACTATACGAGTCGCAATTTATTTGTCAAGCTATTTTTCCCGAATTTATTAGGAAAATTTAAGTATTTCAAAAAATTCTTTGCAAAACCCCGGTTTACCACCAGAATCCAAGGGCTAATGATAGGTTTTCTTGACCTCTTCGAGGCGGTTTAAAAAGGGCCGGCTGACAAAGACCGAGTCCTCCTCCTGAAGGATGACATGGGGGGTGATGAAAAACATCAGCTCAACACTGTGAAACTCCTTGCCTTCATAGCCGACCAGGTAGCGCAGGCCCGGAACCCTGGAGAGCCAGGGGACCCCGCTGTAGCCGTTGCTCCGGCTCTGCTGGATAAGACCGCCGATGACAACCGTCTGACCATCAGCGACCGAGAGAATGCTCTCAGCCACCCGCTGCGAGAAGATCGGTGAATTGATACCCTCAATGGTCTTGGTTGAGAGCTGGCTGACCTCCTGGTTGATCTCCATACGGACCATACCGTTATCATTAATATGTGGGGTCACCGTCAAAAGGATCCCGACATTGCGATACTGGATCGTCGTATCGGTGGTCTGCGCAGTTGAACCCGAATCGGTGGTCCTGTAACTTGAGGTCACGGTCGGAACATCCTCGCCGATATCGATCCGGGCTTCCTCGCCGTCGGAGGCCAGGATCTGCGGCGCCGAGAGAATATTAACCCGATTATCGTCGGCCAGCGCCCGGACTATTGCTTTAAAACGGGTTGAGTTATCAACCATAAAACTTAATCCTGAACCGATCAGGGTGTCGCCGCTGCCACTGATAAGACCAAGACCGGAATCGACGCCTAAGGCGCCATTGGCATTGGTCCCGCCCAGTCCTTTCATCAGATAACTCCACTCGATGCCGAGCTTATTGGTCTCGTCGAGCTTAACCTCGGCAATGGTGACCTCAATTAAAACCTGTTTCGGATAGATATCAAGCTTTTCGATAACCGGCTTTATCTTGCGGTAATCATTACCGGTCGCCCGCACGAGAATCGAGTTGGTGGTCTCGTCGACGACAAAGGTAACCTCACCCTCCAAGGTGCCGCTGACGGCAGCGCCTCGACGAGCTTTGAGCTTATCGGCCGCAGCCTGCTTCTGGCGTTGATTATCAAGCAATTTTCGGGCCACCGGCTGAATTTTATCCTTATCTTTGTCGGCAGCCTTTTTCGCCCCTCCACTAAAAAGCCCTTCGAGAACCTCAACAATATCTGTAGCGACACCGTTCTGAATATAGTGCACGAAAATATCTTCGCTCATTGAGTCTTGGGCTAAAACCGGAACCTCCTGATCGAGCTCTACGACCCACTCGTCAACCAGGGCCAGGGTTTCGGCATCGCGCGAAAGCGCAAGGATCATATTGATTCGCGGCAGGGCCAGAAAACTCAAAGAGGCGTTAAGGTTTGCGCCCTTGCCCGGAGCCAGACCGTAGGCCCCGACCAGCTTTTCCAGCTCCGCAACCATATCCTCAGCATTGACATAGCGCAGCAGATAGACCTTCTGCTCGAGGCCGGCCAGGACACTGACATCAAAGAGCGACATAAGGCGGGCCACTTTAGCCAGTACATGATTGTAATCACTGACCAACAAAATGCCACTCGCTTCATGCACGTAGACCTGGGCTCCCTTGCTCAAGTAGGGCTTTATAATATTGACAAACTGGGCTCCGGGCAGATAGCGCAGGCGAAAAGCCCGAACCACCCTGCCGCGGGCATGCTCCGGGTCACCGGGCAGCAAGAGCTCGGGAGCCTCCGCTGCCGCCGGCAGAGCAGCCTGCGGCATGATCTCCCATAAGGGGCCGCGCTTGACCATGACGGCCCCGTTCATGCGCAGAACTCCGCGCAGCAACTCAAAGATTTCATTGTGGTTGAGCTCGGCATTAACCTCCAGGGTGACCTTGCCGCCGACCCCCTGATAGATCGTGTAACTCTCCTCAAGAATCTCCATAAAGAGGCGTAAAACCTCAACCAGATCGGCGTCATCAAAGTTGAGAGAGACCGGTTCACGACCCTTGACTTCTCCCTCTATCTGAGCCCTGGCAGCCGCCGCCACACTTACGGATCCGGTTGAAAACTTCTGCAGACGCCGGTTGAGATCCTCCTCCTGGCGGTCCAGCTTACGTAACAACTCAGCCCCCTCATCGACCTCGGGTGGCGCCTCTTCACGACTCTCAACTGCGGCATTGGAGACTTGCGTGGGCGAAGGCCGCCCCTGCAACAGGCCACCCGGCGGCAGAGCTCCTTCGCGAACCGAAGGACGCAACATCGAGCATGAAACCAACAACAGGCCGCAACCCACGATAAACAAAGATCGCAACCCCGATTTTAACTTCAATCTCACCATCAATTTCTCCATCCCGACAACTTTAGGAAAGACAGATCAATCGTTGCATTTGATTTTGTCTTGCCTTTCTCAGCGCCTTTGCGTCTCTGCGGGAAAATACTTTTTGTCTCCCGCAGAGGCGCAAAGGCGCTGAGCTTAACAGTTTTTGTAACTATCTTTTCCGAACCCTTTTATAGACCGGACCAAAAGGTGTCGTATGCTTTTTCAACTCTCCGCGCTCAACCAGAGCATCCTTCTCTTCGGCTGAAAGCTTGCGAATCTGCCTGGCACTCAACGAAGAGGGTTTTGGTGCCGCAGCTTTTGCAGTGCTACCGGCGGGCGGCGCTGACTTCGCCGGTTTCGGCGCTGCCGCGGTCTCAACCTGAATATTTTTTTTATTTTGAGTTTTAACGGGTTTTCTCTTCTTGTTATCGTAGAGACCAACCTCAAACTCGCCGCCCCGTTCATCTTTCAAAGTAACTTTTTTTGCTTCAACCTTAAGAACCGTATAGACCGGTGTCTTGCGGCGACCGGAATCGCCGGCCGCCTCATCTTT
>JANTGZ010000089.1 GCA_024762675.1 Thermodesulfobacteriota bacterium
ATTCTAGCTTAAGGCAAGAAAAGAAACGTCGAGACCACGACCGAAGAACCTTTTGCCAAGTCACTTCAATAAAATTTTGAGGTTGTGTTTTGCGACATCAGGGGGAGTGTAGAAGGCGTGATTCTATACCGCCAGATAACGATTTTTTATCTCTTCGTTCTCTTTCAATTCTTGGCTACTGCCAGAGTAATGAACCCGACCTTTGTCAATGACATAGGCCCGGTCAGCGATTGCCAGGGCGAAATGAGAGTTCTGCTCGGTCATTAAAACGGTGATCGTTTTTTTCAACTCGACAATGATCTCACCCAGAGTCTCGACAATTACCGGCGCCAGACCTTCACAGGGTTCGTCAAGAATTATCAGCCGAGGATTCCCGGCCAGAGCCCGGGCCACGGCCAGCATCTGCTGTTCGCCGCCGCTTAATTCACCACCTTGACGATGGCGCAGTTTCGTCAGCAGAGGAAAGGTTGAAAAAATCCTCTCGAAACTCCATGGTTCGAGACCCGAACGAGGTTTGAGGATTGCTACTTCAAGATTCTCCGCAACCGTCAAATCCGGAAAGATCCTTCTCTCCTCCGGAACGTAACCGATGCCCCGGGTAACATTCTCATAGACCGGCCGGCCGCTGATAATCTCATCACAAAATGTAACCGTACCCCGGGCCGGAGGATTGTAGCCGATAATACTGCGCATGGTTGTGGTTTTACCGGCCCCGTTGCGGCCTAAAAGGGCCACAATCTCACCCTCTTGAATCTCCAGACTGACTCCCTGAAGGATGTAACTGTCACCGTAATAGACATGAATATCATCAACCTTAAGCATCGGCGGAACCTCCAAGATAGGCTTTGCGCACCTCAGGGTGGATACGAATCTCCGCCGGCGTACCGGTTGCCAGGAGGATACCGTGATGAAGAACAAAAATTCGTTTGGCAATCGAAAATACCACGTTCATATCGTGTTCCGTTAAAAAGAAGGTGGTGCCGAAACGCTCCGACAGTTCCTTAATCAGGGAAATCATGCGCTCAGTCTCTTCAGGATTCATTCCGGCAGTCGGTTCATCAAGTAAAACCAGTTCTGGTTCCCGGGCCAGGACAATAGCCATCTCCACCAAGCGTTTATCACCATAAGCCAGTTCGTGGGCTAGACGCTTCGCCTCACTCAAAATACCGACTTTCTCAAGTACCTCTTCAGCTTTGGCATAGAGGGCTTTCTCATTCTTAAGCGAGTGCCACAGTGAGTAACCTTTTTTGTAGTGCAGCAGCAGGGGCACCATAACGTTTTCCAGAACCGTAAGGTTGGGGAAGATATTAGTAATCTGGAAAGAGCGCAGAAGGCCTAAGGAAACCAATTTATGAGCCGGCATTCCGGTGATATCTCGACCCTTAAAGAATATTTTACCTTTGCTTGGTGGGAAACGTCCGGAAACAACGTTGTAGAAGGTTGTCTTACCGGCGCCGTTGGGCCCGATTAAGGCGGTCAACTCCCCTTTCGGCACAGTTATGGAGATGTCTTCTATAACCATGAATTTACCGTAGGAGTGGCCCAGATTATCAATTTTTAAGACAGGCGTGTCAGACATTTAACTCTCCCGCCGTCGTTTTGCGATTTCAACAATAGTTCCAAGAATACCGCGCGGGAAGAAGATAACCACCGGAATCAGAAAAACTCCAAGAAAAATCATCCAGTTTTCAGTAACCTGGGTAATCATCTGTTCGAGAATAAAAAAGATAGCGGCCCCCAGAGCCGGACCGAAGAAGATACCGCTGCCTCCCAGAACCGTCATTAAAATAGGCCGGGACGAAAAACTCCAGTGCATAAAATCGGGAGTTGCCATATTATTGAAAAGCGCAAAAAGGCCGCCCGCAAGACCTGCCAGTCCGCCGGCGATAGTAAAGGATGACAAGCGCACCCGGCGAACGTCGGCTCCAACAAAAGCCAGGCGCTCCTTGTTTTCCCGCACCGCCGTCAAAACCAGACCGAAAGGTGATCGTGCCAACCGCCAGAGAAGCATGAGACCGAGGCTCACAACTACCAGACAAAACAGATACATCCAGCGGGGGTCATAGAGCGATAACTCCAACCCCATAAATTTCACTGCCGGAAGAGATGAAAGCGGGAGGCCGTCACTGCCTCCGGTTACCTCTATCCAGTTATGAGCGATGGTGTAGAGCATCATGCCAAAGCCCAGGGTGATCATGGCAAAGTAGATCTCATCCCGTCTGACGCATAAAAATCCAATCACAACTGCGGCTAAAACTGCCCCGAAAACGGCGGCGGCCAGAATAAGGGTCAACGATTCCACACCGTTCTGAATCAACAGGGCGGTACAGTAGGCTCCAACCCCGAAAAATCCGGCCTGACCGAACGAAAGCAGTCCGGTGGAACCGAAAAGAAGATTGAAACTCATGGCAAAAAATCCCATGATAACAATTTCGGTCAGGATTATGAGCCAATAGATTGGTAAAACAAAAGGGGCTGCGGCCATGATCGCAAACAGGAGGAAATAGAGAACGCAGCTGTTCTTTGATCTTCCATCAAGATTTTTCACTATCATACCTCCCGACCAAAGAAACCCTGAGGTCGGAACAACAAGACAACAGCCAACAGGATAAAAGGCAAAGCCATCTGAGCGCGACCGGCAAAAGAGGTGCCGAAAGAGTCCAGAAGACCGAGCAGCAGGGCTCCGACAAAAGCGCCGGGAAAACTGCCCATACCGCCGATAACGACAACGATAAAACTTTCGATAATAATTCTCTCACCCATGGCCGGAGCCAGACTCTGGTGCGGGGCCGCCAGGGCTCCGCCCAGAGCGGCAAGCCAGGTGCCAAAGGCAAAAACTAAAGTAAAAAGCAAGGGGACACGAATGCCGATTCCTTCCGCCATCTCCCGGTCGACAGCGGCGGCACGCACCACTTTGCCCCAGCGGGTAAAATGAAAAAAACTCCACAGAGACAATCCGATAATCGGCCCAATTATAACCAGGAAAATCCGGTAGACAGGATATGAATGACTGAAAAAAGGAATGGTTCCCGCCAGGATAACCGGAGCTTCAACCACATGATAGCCGGGGCCCCAGATAAGCCTGACTGAATCGTCCAGCACCAGCAGAATAGCAAAAGTTAAAAGCAGTTGAAAACTGATATCTCGGTCATACACCCGACGCAGCAATACTTTTTCAATAATAACCCCAAGCCCGGCGACGAGCAGTGGACCGATAATAATACCGACCCAAAACGAAGGTACAATATGCATGATCTGCATACAGAGGTAGGCTCCCAACATAAAGAAAGAGCCGTGGGCGAAATTGAGAACGCCGAGGACGCCGAAAACCGTGGTCAGACCGACCGAAATCAGAAAAAGCAGCATACCCCAGCTCAGTCCGTTGAGCAGATTGGCGGCAAAAGTCTCCATAAAAAAACTCCGGGAGATTAATGGGTGCAGGTGAGCAGCCGCAACTTGCAACTGCTCACCGATAATGGAATGGATGGTTACATCTTGCAGCCGGTGTCACACACGGCCGGGGTGATATCTTTACCCTTGAAGATCTTCATCGGTTTCAAAATGCGGATCGGATAGGCTGGGTCAGCTGCGGTTTTGCCCCAGCAGGCATCGGTAACGGCCTGATGGTCTTCGGGACGGATCGTGATAGTTCCGACCGGAAGTTCTATGGTCAACCCTTCCAGGGCGCCGATGATGGCATCTTTGTTACAGCTTTTGGCTTTTTCAGCTGCGGCCTTGTAGGCCTGGATGGCACTGTAGGCGCCGTGGGCGTTATAGGAGGGATACTCGTTGTAGCGATTATGATAATTTTTCACGAAAGCTTTGTTAAGAGGTGACTGGTTGGCGAGAAACCAGTAGCGGGAACCGACCCAGAGACCTTCCGGCATTTTGTCCTTTAGGGCGCTCAAAACTTCGGTGGCGGCCCCTAAAGTGACCAGAACTTCGAAATCACCGTTGAAAAATCCCATCTCCGAACCCTGACGAACAAAGTCGATAAGATTGCCGCCCCACAGGGAGATCAACACACCGTCGGGTTTTGACTGCATAACCTTAGTGATGTAAGAGCTGAAATCGGTAGTCTTAAATGGAGGAAAGGCAACCTGGTCTTTCGGCAGAAATTTGGCATTAGGATTGGCCTCTTTTAGATATTTCTGAAAATACTCCCAGGATTGGTGGCCGAAGGCGTAATCAGGACCGACCGTCGTCCAGGTTTTGGCTTTGGTCTGGGCTGCCAGGAGAGCGGCGGTTTTAACATTCTGGGCCAGATTTAAGGAGATCCTGAAGATATATTTGTTGCAGACGCTGCCGGTTACATCCGGGGTGGCCGCATGGGTAATAATCAACGGAGTTTTGAGTTGAGGAATCGATGGGGCGACCGATTTGGCAACCCCGCTTGAATCGAGACCGATCAAACAGTCGACCTTCTCCTGATAGACCAGTTTGCGCAGCGCTCTTAAAGCGGCATCGGGTTTACCGGTTGAATCTTCGAAGTAGGCTTTTACCGGACGTCCCATGATGCCGCCGGCTTTATTGATTTCGTCAACCGCAAGTTCCGCTCCTTTTTTGGCAAATTGACCATAAGCGGCAAAAGGACCGGACATGATGTAAACGAATCCCAATTTAACCGGTTTCTCGGCATGGGCGGAAGGGATCCCGAAAAAAACTGCCAGGCATAAAATTAACGTTAGTAGGGCTGCTTGTTTTCTCATCTTCGATTCTCCTTTTTAGTTGAACTTATCCTGCATTATAGCGCTGGGGGAGCGCCGTTTTTATCCCACCCTCTTAAATCGTAATAATCCTTGAGCATAATATTAAGTTCAGCTTCAGTTATAACCTTACCGGAATCTTCCAGGCGTTTGTGCAACTGTTTAGGCAGGCGGTCGGCATCGGGCCTCATACCTTCACGCAGATTGAAATTGCGAATCAGATCAGCAATCCGGGCGGAAATCTCCCGCAGCCGGGGTTTGTCAAAATCCTCACCGGTAACTTTCTCTAGAAGTTCAAGCAGGGTTTCCCAGGGATAGAGATCGCGGAAAAAGCGGCAGAGTATAAGAGTGTCGAAGATTGTCAGACGATCTTCGAAATCGATAAGCATCTCGGCCTTACCGGTGATCGCATCCGGGTCGATCATGCCGCTTAATTCCGGTTTGTAGAAGGTGGTGCGCAGATGGCAGGCGCCGCGGTCGGAGGTGGCGTAGGTCAGACCCATGCCTTTCAAGACTCTAGGGTCGTAACCGGCCGGCTCCATCCCTTTAACCTGAACTGCAAGATCTTCAAGATCCCAGGTTGAAGCGGCAGAAATAATCCCCTCGGCAAGAATGGCACCGATACCCTTTTTTTCAGCGATATCATTCAAAAGAGCAGCAACGGCATCGACCTGACCGTAATCTATCGGATAATCGATCCGCTTCCGGCGTTTCGCTTCGATAGCAAAGGCGCAGAGATTACCGGCCGTGATTGTATCCATGCCGAGCCGATCGCAGATATCGTTCAGGTAAGCAATCTCTTCGATACTGTCGATCTGACAGAGACCACCAAAGGCATAGATAGTTTCATATTCCGGGCCTTCGATTTTAAGGCCCGCGTGACGGCCTTCAAGGATTGTCGTCAAACGACCGCAGGCGATAAAACATTTCTTACAGGCATGCGGCCTGACCCGGCAACGTTGGTGCAGGGCTTCAGCCCCGATCTCGGGCCACTTGTCATAACTGCCCCGGGACCAGTAACGAGTGGGAAAAGCTCCGGCTTCATTCATTATTTTTACCATCATCGGCGTGCCGGAACTTTTGTAAGCCTTGACACCGGGGTTATTCTTGTTGCAAACGGCAAAATCTCCAGCCCATTCAGCAAGCTTTTCCGGCTCTGCCAGGGATCGGCTATAGTCTCCCTGGAAAAGAATGCCTTTAAGCTTTTTCGAGCCCATAACCGCCCCAAGACCAGTACGACCGGCCGAGCGCCAGTAATCATTTTCAATTACGGCAAAGCGAACCAGATTCTCACCGGCGGGACCGATAACGACGGCACCCGTTTTTTGGTATCCGGAAATTGCAAAATGTTCATGCAAGCCATCTTCACTTTTGCAGGTATCTTGTCCCCAGAGGTCGTCGGCGGGATAAAATTCGGCCCCATCAGGGTGGATACGCAGGGCCGTCGGAGTGTCACTGCGGCCGCTTATCAGGAGGGCGTCAAAACCGGTGGCATCGATCGCCTCAGGAACCTTGCCGCCGGCATAGGATTCGGCATAAATGCCGGTTTGCGGTGATTTACTATAGACACCATAGCGGCAGGAACCCCAGATCCGGCTACCGGAAAAGGGACCGGTGGCAAAGATCAGACAGTTTTCCGGAGCCAGCGGATCAACCCCGGGCGGATTATTTGTGAAAAGCAGGTAGGAGGCCAGACCTTTGCCACCAAGATATTGATAGTAAATCGTATCATCAGGGGTTTCAATCTGAAATGTTTTGCGGCTTAAATCTACTTTAAGAATCCGACCGTAAAAACCATTCATAATCAAAGACTCCAGACCACTTTTAAAAGGTTGGCGGCGATATTACCCAGATAATTACAGCGTCGACATCTCCGGGATTGCGGTAGCCATGCGGGCGTGATGATTGAAAGTAGAAAGAGTCCTCGGTCTTCAGGTAGTAAAGCTTGTCGTCAACGGTTAATTCAAGAGCACCGGAAATTACGATTCCCATCTCTTCACCGTGATGGCTGTAGAGACCTTCACTGCCGCAACCGGGTTTGACTACTTTATAGAGAGGCTGCATATTTTTGCGCTTGACGTTGCGGGTCAGGAGTTCGCTGTAGATTTCAGTATGAGGGAATTTAAACAGCAGGCGGTCTTCCTTGCGGGTGACAATCTCATCCAGGTGCTCTTCTTCATCCTGGATCAGTTCAATAATACTTACTTCAAGGGCGTTGGCAATCTTTTTCAAGGTCGCGATCGAAGGACTCGCCTGGCTGCGTTCAACCTGAGAGAGAAAGACATCGCTGCAGCCGGCCTTTTCGGCCACCTGTTTTAAGGTAAGTTTTTTTTCATTGCGAACCGATTTTACTTTTTTGCCCAGATTGTCCATCACAGGAAGCGCCTTTATCACAAAAGATACTTTACTTTGCAAAGTATTACTTCACGAAGTATCCCTTCGTAAAACATAACTATAGTTTATGTCAAGAAAATTTATTTCCCACGACCAAAAGTCACATTAATACCTCCACTATTAACAAGCCAAGATGACAGAAAAGAATGAAAACAGTATTAGCTTTGAAATTCAGACAGGGTTTACCAGGGATAGAGATCGCGTAATAGGCGGCAGAGAATGAGGGTATCAAAAATTGTCGGGCAATCTTTGAAATCTATGAGCATTCCGACTTTAGATCAGCCGCTCAATTTCGGTTTGTAGAAGGTGGTGCACTGATGGCAGGCAGAACAACCGTGTGATAACTCTATGAAATCGAGTCATCCCGGGCTGTACTGTATCTCAAGAGATAGAAAAAGAGAGGGAAAACCATGTGATAGATTCCCCTCTCTCGTACTTACAGATGCATCAAGACTGGTTGTTTAATTTTTCTTCCAACTGTTTCAGGCGCTTGTTCAGTTGTTCAATATAGATATGTGCTTTTTCTAATTCTTCGAGCAGGCCGCGTTGGTGGGCGCCGACTTCGACAATTTCTCGTCCATTTTTATCTTTTGTGACTCCAGGAACCGCCTTCAGGTGTTTATTCTGCCACATAAATTTAGAATGATCTTCGATTGATTCCACTTCATGCCCTTTGTCAAATACATAGTCAGCATGAAGCACTCCTCCGCGCTGATATATAGGGCCATTGACGTCAAGCTTACCTCCTGCTGTCCCCCCAATGATAACATCACCGTCATAAGTAATCTTAAACCGTTCTTGCGGCGTAACAACTCCACCCTGAGTTGCCCCGCTTTGGGCATAAACTCTATAACCACCTCCCCCGGAACCGGCAAATATGGATTTTCCATCCGCTGACTTTTGTATCCAACCCCCGCCCGGACCATCAAACGAAGCTCCAGAGGAGAGCCAAAAATTGTTCGGTAAAACGGAGGTTATATATCCGCCATAATCAGCACCATCAGGAGAGAAGGCAAGTTGAGATTTCATGGCTGCAGGGGTTGTTTCGTTGGCTGAAACAACAAGTTTGTAGTTTGGAGTCGCTTGATCTATCCCCACATTACCTGAATCGGTACAGACAAAACGGGTATTGTCTGACGCATCCTTAATAACCAGCCTATCCTCGGCCAGAGTTAATGATGCGAAAACCAGCAGAAGCAAACAACACAACGGTACAAATCTACATTTTTTCATGACTCTCCCCCCAATTTTTGTTCAGTTTTTAACCGGTAGCCTTAAATCGCTATTATCTTAAACATAAACCACAATTCATGCAATACTTTACGATTATAAATAAAAGATAATCTCTAAAAACATAGAGTAAGTGACTAAAAGATATCTACGGTCAATCTCTACATCTGGTTTTCACAAACTTTAGATTTATCTAATTGAGTCATACTAATCACATATCGAAATTTTACGCAACTTTTATTTTGTGGATTATACCTAATTCAACAAATTATTTTCCAACTTCAGTATAAATCCACCTCAGAAAACAAATCTGTACTCTCAACATGAAAAGCAAGGCGTCGCTCCACGGTATCCGTAACATGCCGCAAAAAATTGAGCTGCACCTCGCATCGACCCAGTTCAACATCAATCTTTATGAGCTTACGAATATTTGCTTCTATTGTTACAGTTTGACAGATTTTTCCATCGATACTTACCTTTAATTCCGTGTCAACCGGGGCAAAGCCGATAATATAATAGTTTTTGCTTCCTTTAACTCTAAATCTGGAATTTGGGGCAAGCCAGTTGTCAGAATAGAACCCCCGGACCATACTATCAGGATGTTTTGACAACCAATTACTTTTCATGGCAAGCTTTCGAGCAGCCTTTTTCGAAAGTCCCCTTAAAGACAACTCACTTTGACAACTAAGCCGATGATGAATCCGGGCAAAAGATTTATAACTGGAGGGAATATATCTTAACAACGCAGACAAAACCGTCTGTTTTTCTCTCAAGCGGTGATGCCATAACCCCTGGAAATAACTGAGTCCGACATAGCCGCCATGCTTCCTGCAGACATGAAAGATATCTCCGTAGACCTCTTCCCGGGCAGAAAGAGTTTTGGTTTCGCTATACAGTCTCGAACCCGCCAAAATGTCTGAAATATGGTGAATATTTCCACCAGCGCGATCAGTCCTCAACCAATAGTCATAATCCATACCAAAATTTAGTTTCTCATCAAAAGGGCCAACGAGATCAGCTATACGTTTTTGCCAAAAACAGGCTGGTTGACAGATACAGCAGTCATGCATGTTTCTTTCAAATGAATAATGATCGGTATTGTATGAACCCGTAATATTGTCATCTTTGTCAAGGTAATCGGCCCGACCGTACACCAGGTCACAAGCCGGGTTGCGCTTGAAATAATCGACAACAGTGCTGACAGCTGCCGGGTAAATAACATCATCTGAGTTTAAGTAAGCCAAAATCTCCCCTTTGGCCTGCGCAAACCCCTTGTTAATAGCGTGTGTCTGTCCGTTATCCGGTTCTGAAACCCACGTAAATTTATCACCATACGATTTAAGTATAGCAACCGACTCGTCCTTGGAACCACCATCGACCACTAAATACTCAATATTAGGATAATCCTGGGTCAGCACACTTTCAATGGTACGCCGTAAAAAAGGGCCCTGATTATATGAGGGGGTAACAATCGAAACCAACGGTGCTTCGGTTACGTTCAACCTGGAACCGGACGATGACTTCTCTGCCGCATTAAACTCAAACTGACTTTTCAGGCTATGACAAGCCTCATGAAGATTCTTTGCC
>JANTGZ010000090.1 GCA_024762675.1 Thermodesulfobacteriota bacterium
AGACAGGACTTGAAAAACTCAGAGTCCGCAGTCAACACGCCACCATGGCTAGATGCACATTCGGCACAATCGCCGTTTTACTTATAAAGATGGCTGGTAAACGAAAAAAGAGAAAACTTGCCAAAGAGCCCATGTACTTATTGGAAAGAGCTGCCAATATGTAATTGATAAAAAGTATTATAATCAACGCACAGCTGCCGTTTTTCTACCTGCAGTTGTTTCAGTGCGCCCTGAAAAGGCTACATTCCCGACGCAAGGGTTTAAAAAGTTAGCAAAAAATAAAATCAGCGGACTGAATCACAACTTTCAGAGCGAAAAACAACTAAAAGCAGGCCATTTTATGGCTGCAGACTTCTTTATCAATTTGAAATTTGACTACTTTGCAACACCCTTATATCGTAAACAAGACGTAATATAATTTTAAGTGAAGTTGTTGAAAAATCTGCCACCATTGACATTTGTTCCTAGAATGTGTAATGTCGGAACAAATGTCAATGGAGATCAATTATGTCTAAAACTCGTCTAAATGTAAGTCTTGACCGTGACCTGGCAGATTTTGCTAAAATATTTGCTGCAGAAAATCGTACTTCGGTGGCCGACATGGTGACGCAATATCTGCTTTCTTTGAAGCGGCGCGTAGAAGGCCAACAAATAGAAGCCATTCTTTCCAACCCAGCTTTTCAGGAAGCGATGGAAGATGCTCAGAGCAAGCTTAAGCTTGGAACAGCTAAATGGCATTCGTATGATGAGGTGTTTAGAGAGTGATAGAATCAAGATTTGAAACAACATTCCTAAAGGCCCTCAAAAAACACTCTTCTATAAAAAAACAGGTCAAGAAAAAAGTAGATATGATCATTGAAAACCCTGTTGCCTTGGGTGAGCCGCTCAAAGGAAACTGGCAGGGATTTTACTCTTGCCCGGTAAAGCGTAACTTCATAATCATTTATCTGTATTGCGAAATTTGCCGAAAAAAAGGTGATGCTGTTGTCGTTGCTTGTTCAGATTGCCATGAGACACATGATCAGACCATTAAATTTGTCCTGTTAGGTCCTCACGATGCAGCCTCCGGGATTTAAAGCCAACATCAAAGAAAAGTGGAAAATAAAATTCAATAATCAGGGCTAAAAACATCCCGCCAGCCGAAAGAATATAGCTCCTGCCAATCTCAGCCTTCCATCCAGACTTCAAACTTTTCATCGTAATACTCGTAATTTTTTAAGCACAAGTCACAATTGGATGCAATACTTATTTTATGATATATTCTCAAAAATAACCTATTAAATAGGCGTGGTATTCCTTAATAGTTGCCTTAGAATTTGGGGTATATTGAGGACGCCAGGATAAGCCAGTATTCTCGACGTGAAACTTAACTGTTTGGAGATCTCCAAACAGTTAAACTCAAATTGTTTTTGACTTCATCCATTCTGAATGATATCATGTTGTCATAATTAGTGTAACGACGGTATGGAGGATGGGATGATACGTACTCAAGTTCAATTCGAAGAGGAGCAATATCGAAGTCTGAAAGAACTGGCAAGCCAGCAACAGATTTCGATTTCTGCCGTAGTTCGCAGAGCTGTCGATCAGCTTCTTGTAATCCGGAAACCGGGACGGGAATCATTATACAGGGATGCGTTGAGGGTGGCTGGTAAGCATAGAGCCGATAGTCATGATGTGGCAGTTAATCATGACCAGTATCTGGAGGAGTCGTATCAATGATGGTTTTTGCCGACACATCTGGGCTCTTTGCCTATCTTGTAAAAAATGATTTCATGTATGTGCGGGCAAGAAACATTTTTCAATCCTTTGCGGAAAGTGATACCCGCTTATTGACCAGCTCTTATGTTTTGCTTGAAACTACAGCTTTGCTACAGCGCCGGGTCGGGATGGCGGCAGTTTTAGATTTTAAGAATAAAATTATGCCGTTACTTGACGTGGTGTGGGTGGATGCCGACTGGCACGAAAAGGCGTTAAATCGACTTTTCACATTCAACCGAAAAAAGATAAGTCTGGTTGATTGTCTTAGCTTTGTGATTATGGAGGCTCGAGAAATCGAAACCGCTTTTAGTTTCGACGAGCATTTTAAAGAGAACGGGTTTTCTCTGGCGGAGGTGGACACGGTTATTTTTTAAAGGTAACCGTCAAGTCAGTTTCGGAGCAGTGAATCTGGGTGGTTTTCCAGACTGGGTCGCCGCGTAAAGCGGCATCCAGCATATTCTGCCAACCGAAACAGCCTCGGCAGAAACCGAATCCGGGCTGTAAACATGGTGGCTGTTCACCGGGCTGAATAATTTTCAGGCTAGCTACCTTTTCAGGGTTGACTTCTCTGTCGATTTTTTTCCCCATTGTAAATACTTTTCCTACAACAAATCAGCCACGAAGATGCACGAAAAGTACAAAAAAACTTTCGTGTATTTTTCGTGCATCTTCGTGGCTAAAAATTAAGGACTGAATTTTTTTACTTACCTGCTTGGTTTTGGCAATGCCGAGTTTGTGCTTCTTTCTCAAACCTTTTTCATGCTTGCCAGTACTTTCTGCGGAGTTAATGGCAGATCCATACAGCGGTAGCCGGTGGCAGCGTAGACAGCGTCAGCAATCGCCGGAGCCGTTGGCGAAACCAGACCTTCACCGGCCTCTTTGGCACCGAAGGGACCGTCAGCTTCGTAGGTGTCGATATGAACCGAAACCCCCGGAGGCATATCCTCGGCGCAGGGGATTTTATAATCTAAAAAAGTGGTTGTCAGGGTTTTGCCTTCTTTCATGATAAATTGTTCGCTTAAGGCGTAACCCAAACCCATATGAACTGAGCCTTCAAGCTGGCCCTCGACTGACATCGGGTTGATCGGGGTGCCGCAATCGTGAGCTGTGGTCATGAATTTGACCTCGACGGCACCGGTCTCTTTGTCAACTTCACATTCAGCAACCTGGGCTCCAAAGCTAAAGGCCGGAGTTACCAGACCTTTATTGCGTGGTGTATAGGAGCCGTAGCCGATAATTGGTTCACCGCGGTTGGCGCGTTGCGCCATTTTGACGGCATCACCAAAAGAGACGGCCCGATCGGGACGGTTGGCGGGGTAGATCTTGCCGTCGCCGCACCGCAAATCATGAATGACGTTGAGATCAAATTTTAAAGAGACCATCTTAAAGAGCTCTTCCTTGATTTCCTGGGCTGCTTTGCGGACGGCATTACCGGCCATCAGCGTGACCCGGCTGCCCCAGGTGCCGAGATCGGCCTGCGGGGTGACTGCAGTATCAGCGGCGGTCAGGCGGATATCGGAGACTTTTAAGCCCAGTTCTTCAGCCAGAATCTGGCGCAAGACCGTATCGCAGCCCTGGCCGATATCGGAAGCCATAGTCATTAAGTGGACGGTACCGTCTTCAAAAGCCCGGACTTCGGCCCGGGTAAAATTATAGCGCGTGTTAAACCAGTTAAAGACGCCGCCGGAGATAAAGCTGTAGCAGCCGAGACCCAGGCCTTGCCCCGGTTTAAGATTTTTGCGTTTTTCACGCCAGTTGGTCATCTCAGCGACCTTGATCAGTGACTCTTTAAATCCACAACTGGAGATTGTTGCTACTCCAGGGATTTCATCGCCGGATTCCATGGCGTTCATGAGGCGGATATCAACCGGGTCGAGGCCCAGTTTTTCAGCTGCTACATTCATCTGGGTTTCAGCGACAAAGAGGGCTTGGGGTGCGCCAAAACCGCGCATCGCTCCGGCCGGTGGTTTGTTGGTGTAGACATGAGCCCCGTAGTAGCGGTAGTTGGGGTAGTTATAGAGCATGGCGCCGAAATTGCCGCATAAAAAACAGGCGGTTGGCCCCATACTGTTATAAGCCCCGCCGTCGAGATGGACATTGAACTCTTTGCCCAAGAGCATACCCTCTTTACTGAATGCGACTTTTGAGTGGATCCGCATCGGGTGGCGGCGTCGGCCGGTGGCCAACTCCTCTTCTCGGGTCAGCGTAAACTTTACCGGGCGCCCGAGTTTGCGGGCCATGAAGGCTGAACAGAACTCCCAGGGCCGCATCTCCATCTTGCCGCCAAAGCCACCGCCGACAAATGGTTTGATGACACGGATATCATTTTCGCGCATCTCCATGGTTGAGGCCAGCAGGCATTGAACAAAGTAGGGGGTCTGGGTTGAGGTCCAGATCGTCAGACGGCCGTCGTGGTCATACTCGGAGAGGCAGGAGCAGGGCTCCATGTAGGCGTGACTGGTAGCGTGAACCGTAAAAACATCGTCTAAAACGAGGTCGGCCTCAGCAAAGACTTTATCAAGATCTCCATATTCAATCTTGCGGTCGAGGCTGATGTTGGGGGTTGTCTGCTCGTATTCGTCGTGGATTACCGGAGCTTTATCGGCTAAAGACTCCTCAACCGAATAGGCACCGGGCAACTCTTCGTATTCAACTTTGATCAGGCGGATCGCCTCTTCGGCGCTGTCTTTATCAATGGCAGCAACCGCAGCAACCTCATCACCGATGAAACGCACTTTGTCGATGGCTAAGGCATACTCATCCTGGCTTTCCGGTACCAGACGCCAGTTGCCGTATTTTATCTTCGGAATATCTTGACCGGTAATGACGCATTTGACCCCGGGCAGGGCTTCGGCCGCACTCGTGTCGATGCTCTTGATCAGGGCATGGGCGACCGGGCTGCGTAAAAGTTTGCCGTGGAGCATGCCAGGCAGGAACATATCATCAGCATACTGGGCTGCGCCGACGGCTTTGATACGGGCATCGGAGCGCGGCAGGCTTTTGCCAACAACGGAGAAGTTATGATCTGTGCTCATGGGAATAATCCTTTGGAAATGTTTTTAAAGGCTCTTTCGAGCTGCTCTCAAGCGGGACACGACTGGAAAAATGGGTTTACCCATTTTAAAGCCCTGTCCCGACTGTGTGGAAAGCGAAGCGATGTTCGTTTATGCGTTAGCTTCTTAACTGCTCTTGCATTTAACTACTCTTTGACTGGCAAAGCCTGCAGCTTCTTTTAATGCTCGGGTGGTCATGACTTCGACCATCAGTTTACGATATTCACGACTGGCGCGGACATCGGAGATTGGTGAAGCATCTTCGGCAGCCAGACGGCCAGCTTCAGCTAAAGTCTCATCCGTGATTTTTTTATTGAGGAGAAATTCTTCAGCCAGGGAAGCTCGTAACGGGGTTGGGCCAACGGCTCCCATCGAAATGCGGACGGCCTTGCATTTACCTTCTTCATTCAGGGTGATCAAAGCGCCGATATTGACGGCCGCGATATCGACCTTGGAACGTGCTGAAATTTTTTGGTAACTGACGCCGCTGTTGGCGGCAAGCTTAGGAACTTTAATGGCGACAGCTATTTCATTTGCCTGCAGGGCGCTGCGGCCGGGGCCGAGAAAGAACTCATCAATCGGAATCTCCCGCTCTTTTTTGCCGGAAGAGGCGACAATAATGGCATTCATGGCAACCAGGGAGGGGATGTTGTCGGCTGAGGGCGAGGCGTTGCAGACATTGCCCATGACCGTGCCCATGTTGCGGATTTGAACGGTGGCGGTGGCATGGGCGGCGCGGGCCAGCATCGGTGCCTGTTCAAGAATCAGAGGGCTGATCTCGACCTCTCGCAAAAGGGCCAGAGCGCCGATTTTAAGGCCTTTATCAGGGGTGTAGCTGATTTCGTTAAGATCGGGGATTTTTTTTAGAGTCATCAGGAAATCGGGTTTGACAGCCCTATGCGAAAGGCGGACGATCATGTCGGTGCCGCCGGCTTTGATCTTGATTTTGCCCTGATGTTTTTCCAGGAGGGCGCAAGCTTCGCTCAGGCTGGTCGGGGCCAAAAAGGTAAATTGTGGTAGGCTCAAAGTAACTCTCCTTACTTGGTTGGTGAAATCTTTTCAGCCGCGTCAGCGATGGCATCGACAATCTTGTTATAGCCGGTACAGCGGCAGAGGTTGCCGGAGAGGCCGGCGCGAATCTCGGCTTCATTCGGGTTGGGCGTATGGTCGAGAAGGAATTTGCCCGACATGATCATGCCGGGGGTGCAGAAGCCGCACTGGATGGCCCCTTTGGCAATGAATGATTCCTGAATCGGGTCGAGTGTAAGGTTTTCGAGATCATTTTCTGTGGCGGCTTCCGGTGCCAGCCCTTCGATGGTGGTGATCTTGTGTCCTTCGGCTTCGATCGCCAGAGTCAGGCAGGAGGAGACGCTCTGGTCGTCAAGCAGCACCGTGCAAGCGCCGCAATCGCCGGTGCCGCACCCCAGTTTGGTGCCGGTCAGGTGCAACTGATCTCGTAACACCTCATTTAAGGTGCGCCAGGGGTGGACGGCGATTTCGATATCATCACCGTTAATATTAAGGGTAATTAATTCTTTTTTCATCTGTTTAACTCCTGTTTTACTCTGTGCCTTTGTGCCTGGTTTCAATAACTTCAGCCATAATGCTGATCGCAATTTCAGCCGGGGTTTGAGCCCCGATGCTAAGGCCGATTGGCGAGTAAAGCTTCGCAATTTCAGCCGGGTTGAAACCCTCGTCAATGAGCCTTTGTTTCACTTGGCTGGTGCGGCGCTTGCTGCCGATCATGCCAAGATATGCATATTCAGTGCCGAGTAGTTGCTTGAGTAAGATATAGTCATGTTTATGTTCCCTGGTAATGAGTACTAAGTAGGTGTTGGGGCCGGGGGTGTAGAGGCCATGGATTTTCTCCATCGGGGCGGTAGCGACCTGATCGGCGGTTGGAAACCGTTGCGGGTTGGAGAATTCCGGTCGGTCATCAATAACCGTAACCGCAAAACGGCACCAGCTCGCCATCTCGGCCAGAGGCAGAGCCAGGTGCCCGCCACCGAAGATAATCATTTGCGGTGGCAGGCTGATTTCGGAGAGCAGGAACTCCTGATCAGCAATGCTTATCTTTTGTACAGATGTGGTGGGGGACTCAAACTTCAGCTCTTTTGGAATCTCCGGGATGGAATTGCCGGTGGGTGATTTTGCTACTCTGCGGACCTCGGGGTCGAGCAGGTCTCGTTCTATTTTCGTGAAGTTATTTTGTGGCAGTGTTTCGATCAGGTAATGTGCTCTGCTGCCTTTTAAGGTTGCGGCGATAGCCGCTGCCATATCGCAATCGTCAGTTTGTGACCAGTAACTTATAAAAACCGTGAAATGGCCGCCGCAGATGGCGGCCGAATCCAGCCCCTGTTCTCCGGCCAGGGAGAAATCGAGCAAGCGACTTTGGGCTCTCTTGATTGTTTCCTGTGCGGCTTTGATAACTTCATGCTCGCCTATACCACCGCCAACCGTACCGATGATTGAGCCATCTTTATGAACCAGCATACGAGCCCCGATTTCGCGCGGCACCGAGCCTCGCCGCTCAATTATAGTGCATAGGGCGACGTCACTTTCGCTTTTAAGGGCTGTTGCAAGATCTTTCCAGTTGAATTCCATAATGATCTTTGTTGCTTATGACAATTATTAGTCTGTGGTTCCAGAATGATGTAAAAAGATGAATGTATAATGTTTATGGGCAATTGTGCAATTAGCAGACCACTATCCATCTATTGGCGGTGGCGGGATGACCGGAGCGGAGCCGGGCGGTCGTTGGGCAAAATAGCTCTCCCAGGTATCGACATCGCGGCGGCCGGCAGAGTGACTTACCGGAATTTTGAGGGCATCGGGGAAGTGCTTTTGGATGAAGGGGCGGATGCCACTTTCACCGCTTAAGGATAAAATCTCACCGATATGTTTTTGTCGGATCAGGTAGGGGTGGGCTGGGCGGTCGGCCTCGGCGGCGATCAGTGGAGCCTGTAATTCTCGACCTACAGAGTTGACGAATAAGCTCAGGGTTTCCGGTGTGATAAAGGGCATATCTCCGAGCAGAACGAGAATTCCGTCGCTTTGCTTACTCGCTTTGCTTAACCGGCTGAGCCCGGTGCTTAGAGAGCTGAACATCCCAATCCGCCAGTCGGGATTATAAATCACTTCAACCCGCGCCAACGGGCCCGCCAGGGAGGTGCAAATCTCCTCAAACCAGGCTCCGAGGACGATATGCGTCCGGGAAATTCCCGGTGTTGCCAGCACCTGGCTGATGACATGGCTTAAAATTGTCTCTTTTGTCCCCCAGGGCAGCAACTGTTTGGGTCGTCCAAAACGTTGTGCCTGACCAGCTGCAAGGATAAGAGCATCTATACTGAACATTGGCGCAGGGTAATGCGAGAATTCAAAAAAAACAAGAGATAAGTTCACATTTTATCATTTCCAGAATTTAATCATCTTGACAGCATCTTGTTTATTTGCTAATCGGGACGGTTCCCCCGGCCCGGAGAGATGACCGAGAGGCTGAAGGTGCACGCCTGGAAAGCGTGTGTGTGGGAAACTGCACCGAGGGTTCGAATCCCTCTCTCTCCGCCATTTGCATTTACCCGCGTTTTCGCGAACTATTATTTTTTGTCCCCATGGGTGATAACCAGGTCCTGTGCAACGGCGACGGCGTGAACCCCGTCAGGTCCGGAAGGAAGCAGCGGCAGCACCGCTCTCCGTGTGCCGCAGGGTAGCCTGGTTATCTCTCATGGGGATAAATGTTTTTTACGAAGCCAAATTTTTTTAAGGTATAGGGTTTATGGCTGAGGCATATCAGGTTCTGGCCCGAAAGTGGCGGCCGCAGCTCTTCTCTGAGCTGGCGGGGTTGGAGCATATTGCCAGGACCTTGCAGAATGCCATTCGCCTGGATCGGGTTGGACATGCTTTTCTCTTTACCGGCTCGCGCGGGGTAGGCAAAACTTCGGCGGCGCGAATTCTGGCCAAAGCCTTAATCTGTGTTAATGGGCCGGTAGTAGAGCCCTGTAATCAGTGTGAAAATTGTATTGCCGTTACCGCCGGCAACGCTGCTGATGTTATCGAGATCGACGGTGCCTCAAACCGTGGGGTCGGTGAGATCCGCCTGCTCCGTGAGAACGTTACCTATCTTCCCCAGAGCTCGCCCTACAAGATCTATATCATCGACGAAGTTCACATGTTGACCACAGAGGCTTTCAACGCTCTGCTGAAAACCCTGGAAGAGCCGCCGGCCCATGTCAAGTTTATCATGGCAACCACGGATGTTCACAAGGTGCCGATGACTATTCTTTCGCGTTGTCAGCGCTTCGATTTCGGTCGTTTAACCGGGGCTACGATTGCTGCTGCGTTAACTGAGATTGCGGTTCGTGAAAAACTTACTTTTGGTCCCGGGGTGCCAGAACTGTTGGCCCGCGAGGCCCAGGGCAGCATGCGGGATGGCTTGAGCTTGCTCGATCAGGCTCGCTCCTATGCCGGTGAAACTATTGCTGTTGATGACCTGCGCAGCGCCCTGGGGCTGATTGAGGCACGCCACTGCTTTGCTCTTCTGGAGAAAGTGGTGACTGGAGATCTGAGGGCGGCAGTCAGTTTGGTAAATGATCTGGAGCAGGCCGGGGTTGATCTTAAACGGTTCAGTGAGGAGTTTCTTTTTTATCTTCGTGACGCCCTCTTTTTGAAACTCTCCGGTGAACTTAAGGGGTTGCTGGGCATCAGTGCTGACGAGATCGGCCTGCTTGAGCCTTTGGTTGCCGGTAACACGCTGCCTTACTGGCAGCAGCTCTTTGATCTTTGGCAGGAGCAGTATTCCCGGATTAAAGTTTCTCAGACCCCGCGATTGGCGCTGGAAATGGCTTTGATAGAGTTGGGGATGGCGTGTGATCTGCTGCCGGTAGAAGAGTTGTTGGGGCGCATTGATCGTTATTTAAAGGTTGGCCCGGATACTCTTTCCGGGAGCCCGCCTGCTGTTGACAAGCAAGCGGCGCCAGTGTCTGAATCTTGTTCTCGAACCCAGGTTCGTCCAGTT
>JANTGZ010000091.1 GCA_024762675.1 Thermodesulfobacteriota bacterium
ATGTGACTGCTGCATCAGGTAGATGAACGATTCGTATCCCAAAGGTTCGATCAGATAGATATTCTCAAGCCCCTCCAAGCGGGCGAAAACCGGCTGCCGGACTTGCGGATTAAGATGTACCGGGTAAACAATATCGATCTCCCGATACTGTTCGGCAACTCTCTGTAGAGCCCGGCAGATATCCATAAAACCCGCCCCGAAATTCTCCCGACGATGACCGGTCACCAGAATAAATTTACGGGCCGGGTCAAGCTCATAGCCGGCACCCTTAAGGTCTCTGGAGATATCACTCTGCAAGGTTTTATCTGCGGCAATTTTAGCAACCACGGTCAACAGGGCATCAATCACCGTATTACCGGTAACCACGACCTTTTCAGCGGCAACCTGCTCTCTGAGAAGATTATCCATATTTTTGGCAGTCGGGGCAAAATAGTAGTCTGCCAGAACATCCGTTAGTTGCCGATTGGCCTCTTCCGGCCAGGGGGCCTTAAGGTTGTAGGTTCTAAGACCCGCCTCAACATGACCAACCTTGATGCCGCAGTAAAATGCGGCCAGAGAAGCCGCAAAAGTCGTGGTTGTATCACCATGCACAAGTACCAGATCCGGAGTAAATTCCTCCAGAACCTGACGCAACTCATTCAAAACCCTAACCGTGACCCCGAACAGATCCTGTCCCCCCTGCATGATGTTCAAATCATAATCGGGCTCTATTGTAAAGATTCGCAGGACCTGATCCAGCATCTCCCGATGCTGGGCTGTAACACAGACTTTAACCTCAAAATCGGCCGCAGCCACCAAGAGTTTAACCAGAGGAGCCATTTTTATAGCTTCCGGCCGGGTACCGAAGACAATTAATATTTTCTTCATCTAATCCTATTCACCAATATTTTATACAGACTCGCAGATTTACCGCCCATCATGTATTTGTAATTTAAGTGCTTTAGCTTATTTCTCTTTAACCGGGAGATTGCCCCTCTTTTTTGGCCAAAAAAGTCTGTCGCCACTGACAAAACCGGTTCATTAAACTTGAATCCGACTGTAGAGCATCCCGGGTTGCCTGCAAGAAACCGAAGCCGTCGTGAAGATCCGGTTCAAGATGACATCCTTCACCCCACTCGTTCCAGGCATTAATAAAAATCAGCCGGTCATCAGCGACAAATTTTTTTCGGGTGCGCCGAACGGCCTCCATCAGAAAACGACGATAACGCTCCGGATTACTACCATAAACAATCGTAGAACTGAGCTTTTGCCGGCGGGCGCTGTTGTCCCAGGACGGGAAGACACAGCGGTAACGCTTATAAGCCGGTTCCGCTTTGGCCAGCATCGCCCGCACAATGTCCTCATAGAGAAAAACCCGGTTGCTGATGGAACCGGGTTCGGCACCGCAATCGTCTTCCCGCCAATGGCCGTATTCATCAATGTAAACCTGACGCGTCAGACAACGCCAGTCCGGTGCGAATTCCACCGCAGCGTCAAAACCGTGCTGAACCGGATCAATATCAGCAGTAATCCCCTCAACCCGAAGAAGATAAATATCTTTGAACCCGGCCTTGCGGACTTCCCGGCGCCAAAGCTCAGCCGTCTGTACCGGGTCGGGCAGATCCTCACTGCGATAAACCAGCAGCACCGGCCGGCCACGATGCTTGAAATAACGCTCATCCTTAAAACAGGTAATAAGTTCACGAATATGATTCAGGTCATCTTCGGCAGAATAGGTTTGACGCATAATAACGTCATCGTCAAACCCATCCCAGCGCCGCGACCAGTTTTCATTGGCCCAGCAAAGGCAGAAAGGCATCTTAAAACGCTTGTTCTCAAGCATAGAAGCAACCGGCTTTTCCAGGAGACGTTTTCCCTTAAACCAGTAATGATAAAAGACAAAACCGCAAATGCCGTACTTTTGTGCCAGGGATGCCTGCCGAACCATAATTTCCGGATCGCGCAGATCATAATATCCCAAACCGGAATCGGGCTCATGCGGCTGATAATGACCGGGAAACTGCGGCCGCGCCGTTTTGACATTAGTCCACTCGGTAAACCCCCGGCCCCACCACTGATCATTCTCGGGAATAGGATGAAACTGGGGCAGGTAAAAACTCCAAAGTTGGGTCATAGCCTAAAATATTATCTTTGTACGCAGTCGCAGGTTGGCAAACAAAAAAGATTATGCAAGATATAAAACCTCAAGGAGCCCTCAAATATCATTCTTTGTTTTCTCGGGATATTCTATACCAAAGTTCGAAAATTTTATCCGTAAAAGAATTAGTTTTCCGGTTTAACTGCTGCTCACAGCGCTGATATTTTTCGACCAGCAGGTTATAGCTGTGCTGAAGATCATAAAATCGCTGTTCCAACTCGGCCTGATCCGACCGGGCCTGCTGATCATTCCGGGCAGCAGTCATGGCGTAGCCGAAAGAGTCAGTCGATACCTCCTCGCCGAAAAGATCCCGCTGCTCCCACCATTTCAACCCGACTTCAGCACACAACCGCGACCATGGGGTTGCTTCAGGTTGAATCTCACCAAAATAGAACGGCCGCCGCACAGCTACCGTGAAAGGGTGCCCTTTTATCGCCTCGTACTGGTCATGGAAACGCTCCCAAGGATGTTCCGCATAAGCGGCATTACTGGCGACACCACCGTGAAACTGATGAAAACTGCCTTCCCCCAGCAACACCACATATTCCAATTCCGGGTCCGTAACCGCAGAGTAAAACAGATCAAGGATCGCCAGACCTCCCCCCGCCTCGGTAAACTCCGGGTTAAAACCGCCAATTCGTAGAAAGCTCTCTTTCCGCAGCAAAAAACAGTTACTCTCCATCAAAGGACCAAACCAGCCGGCACAATCGTAAGATAAACTCCTACTCAACTTAAAGAGATTATAGCCGTTATCCTGCCAGTCTATGCTCGCCAGAAGCTTATCTTCCTCCTGCTGATCATAACCGTTGCTGACGGAACTATTCTGAATTTCTGGCCCGAGATGAAATCCGACGACGGTTATAAATGGATCCGTAAAAGCCCTAAAAGCCCTTAATGCATTGGCGATTATCCCCGGCGACAGCATATGAGCGCCGTCAATCATAATCATGACCAGATTTCCCCGGCAACGGGCAACCGATTCATTAATAATCTCAACCGGAGAAGAACTCTCGGTAGCATTAAAAAAATAATGAAAATTACTGCCGAAACTCTCTACTTTTTGCTGATCAAGAGGTTCCGCGGAGCCGTTATCAACAGCTATTACTTCATACTGTTCCGGGCTCACATCTTTCTGATAGGTAGCGGAGAGGGTGTATAGAGTACGCTCAGCCTCACGAACCATATCAAAAAAAACAACAATAATAGATAAAAGGGGTGGCTCACACATAATTGAAGCTGAAAATCGCCTTAAAACTTTTCGTTTAATGGATTCATCTTATCAAAAAGTAGTATTAAATTATTAACCGGTTTGCCCACCTGCGACTAAAGCATCAACAAGTAACAAAATAATCGACTAAAGTAAAGTTCCGGCCGGCAATACAGAGAAAAGTAGCTAGTCGGCCAAATAATACCTCCCGACCTCGGCTGTACTGTCAGGTTGCATAGTTACTTTTTGAATCTCTTTTTCAACCAATTGAAAGGGTTACCGGTCGTACTTTTAGGAGGTTTTGCCGTCTCCGGGACGGAATCTGAACCATTATTTTCAGCCATTGGTTTCATAGTTACCAAAACCTCAATAAATTCAGCTCGGATTCCCCACTCCAGAGCATCGAGATGGATGATCTGTGTAAAAAGACCGGAACTCCTGAAGATATATTCACAGATATCATAACCCCACCTCCTCGTAACTAACGCTCCCTGATCGGAGACCGGATTGCCATGATATTCAGGTTCAAGCAAATGCCTGATTTCTCCCTTTTCATCCCGTTCAGCACTAACTTCACTGGCTCCGGCCTTGTTTACTAACGGTACGGTGAAGATATGCATACCTCCAGGCCGTAAGGTTCGGGCGATCTCCCGAAAAACCCGATCCGGCGAAAAAACATGCTCCATTACGTCCTGACTGATATGTAAATCAATACTATTATCGGCAAAACTCAGATTTTCGAGATCTTCACAACGCCAGCCTTGATATTCAGTGCCGGATCCAACTCCAGAGAAATATTGTGAGGTTATGTAATTATCACAATGCTGCCGAAGTTTCTCCGACGCCCCTCGGGGAATAGGAGAAGATTCATGGATTGTCGCCTGGCGCCAGGCTGGAAAAAATTTTTCAATAGTCCAGGATAGGGCCCGTTCCCGGGGGATTGAACCACATTTTGAGCAGATATAATGATCTCTAAACCAGCTGTCTGCGGCCGTAAATCTGACCGCCTGTTCACAACAATGACAATAACCGTAATTTGCAAAAATCAGATCACCCATAAAATTACCAGAATAGCATCAATAAGTTGATTATATAAAAAAATATTCTGTGAAACACGACACTGGATAGGTACTGAAAATTACACCTTATATGCTTAAGAGGTAATCTTTTATGCAGGGCCAATCGTTGGCAATAAGTGAAAAACAGGCAGCTTTATCTACGGTATTATCATACTCCAGGGTTAAATATTGCTCAACTATTGCTGGATAATTTTCCTCAAGTATTTGCGATTCTGAATCTAAACCGCTGATCAGACAGAGACCGGTGGGATAGGCTGGAATTGTTATGATGTTAAGCTCTGGGCGCTCATTTTTCAAACAGGGAACAATCTTCCAGACATCACCACTCCAGAATTGGGTCGTTCGTGTCCGGGACGCGGTACGCCTGTCCAGAGGCAGGCAATCATGAATCACAACCAGTGATTTAGCCGAGGCGTGCTTCTCCAGATTGATAAAATCACGCAAAACCTGTTCAAAAATATGCAAACCATCGATAAAAGCAAGGGCAAAGGGGCCACCCAACAGAGAACTAAGTTCTCCGCTCTTAAAAAAATCATCACTGGTCTGCCGGTATAGGGAAATATTATCAGTCAGCGTACCTTTCACTTGAGGATTCGGATCAATACCCACAGCTTTGGTCTGAGAAGAAACAAGTTTCAGAGTTGTGCCAAATTCGACCCCAATTTCCACATAGCTTTGCGGCTGCAGGAACTTGTGCATAAAGGTTAAAATCTCAAGATAATCCGGGCCCGGCATAGCTGCTTCAGCCCAAGCCAGATGCACTTCAACCAAATCACCATCTTCCGGAACCACTCGCGGAAAAAGGGCCAGAGCAGATTCCCGCTCACCGGTTTTGAGCAGTTCCAATGCGGTCTGATAAAGTGTATGAGAATCGCTCACTCCCGCCACCCGTTCTCTCCTTTACGAAAAAATGCCAGAGCTTTATTCTTTTCCAAAATAATCCGGCTCTCAGAAATTGATAATTCCGGTATTCGTGCAACAATATCATTAATCAAGTCAACCATACCAGCATACATGGGACGATCCCGCCAATAACCTGCAGCCCAGTCCTCAATAACATAATAACCGCCAGTTACAACCTCGGTAAAAAGCTCTCGAAAACAGTTTTCAGTCTCTTTACGAAAATGACTGCCATCATCGATAATGATATCAAAAGGTCCATATTGTTCGGCGATAGCCTGCAAACCTTCACTATCATTTTGATCGCATTCGAAAACCTGTATTCGATCACCAAATTCCACGGACGGCAAACTCAGATCAAGACCGACAATCACGGTCTCTGGGTGCTGAAAATAATCATCCCAGTAAAGAAGTGATCCACCCTTAAAAATTCCAACTTCCAGGATACTGATTTTTTTGTACTGCAAAGGGCTGAAAAGAGTTTTATAATTCTCCATCAATCCGTTATCTATTTTATCCGTGTCATAAACCATAACTATAAAAAATCTCAGGTAAAAGCTGC
This sequence comes from Thermodesulfobacteriota bacterium, assembly GCA_024762675.1. Taxonomy (GTDB): domain Bacteria; phylum Desulfobacterota; class Anaeroferrophillalia; order Anaeroferrophillales; family Tharpellaceae; genus Tharpella. The sequence continues at coordinate 5,886 of JANTGZ010000091.1, forward strand.
AGTTATTTTACTTTGAAATTATTCGGACTACCCCTTCATTGCACTACTTTCCATCCGGACAGCGATTATCTTTTTCAATCTGTAAATCGACTTTACCGATATTAAACATGCCAACCATACGCTCATCCCTGAAACAGTTAACTACCAGGGCATCATGAATCCAGTGATGATGCTCATGCTCATCAAGCACTCCATCCGCAATTGCAATGGTAAAAACATAACTGCCGGGTTCAACATCTGGCCACAAAAAGGCATACTTTACTTCAATCTGTTCGCCTTTATGAAAAGGTTCGAGCTTACGACCTCCGGGAATAAGGTTGTTAAAACCAAAGACCATCAGACCCAGATGATTAGAAACGGCAAAACCGACAATCGGGTGTTCTATATAATCATCAATCTTCATCTCAAAATAGAGTACAACCTGTTCGCCACAGCATATGTGCTCCTTGGGCTTGCCATTCTCTCCCAAAAGAGTACACGACATTATCGTGGCATTTCCCAAACCAAATGAATCAACCTTACCGTTACAACTCTTAATCTCTTCAAAAGAATTATTTTCGCCATTAATTGAAGAATCAGGATTTTCTCCAGCTCTATCACCCGAAAAACGGGCCTGTCTTTCTATAATCTGCCGGGTGCCTTCATAGCTCGCCTCCATGTAAAGCTGAGCTATTTCTTTGGGCTCTCCCATAGCCATCATTTTCCCCTCATCCAACCAGATGGCACGGTCACAGAATGAAAGTACAGCGTTCATATCATGAGAAACAAAGAGAATCGTACAGCGATCTTTAAAGCTCCTTATTTTGGCCATACATTTATGTCGAAACCGGGCATCACCAACTGCCAGAGCTTCATCTATAACCAGAATATCCGGATCGACATGAACGGCGACGGCAAAAGCTAAACGCATCATCATGCCGCTGGAATAACTTTTAACCGGCTGTTCAACAAACTCCCCGATATCAGCAAAAGCCACAATCTCATCATAACGAAGCTTCATGTCCGCACGACTGATGCCCGCCAGAACCCCGCTGAAATAGATATTTTCACGACCGGTAAATTCAGGATTGAACCCGGCCCCCAACTCCAGCAGAGCCGAAATTTTGCCCTGTACTTCAACCTTTCCGGAGGTCTCTTTCGTCACGCCGCAGATTATCTTGAGCAGGGTTGATTTACCACTGCCGTTAAAGCCGATTATGCCGTAAGCCTGTCCTTTAGGTAATTCAAAGCTGATATCATTCAGGGCGTAAAAATCTCTGAAGTATCGTTTTTTGAATGGATGCAGGGCCTCTTTCAACCTATCCAGGGAAGAGTCATAGAGCCGGTATGACTTTGAAACATGACTCACCTTGATCGCACAATGTTCTGATCTGTCGCTCATTTACACTCTCCTGCTCACAGAATATCGGGGAAATGAGGTTTTAATCGACGAAAGACCAGAGCACCTAATACTAAAAAGAAGAGTGTAATCGTCCAAAAATGAAGCCCTTCTCGCAAATTCAGCCAAAAAGGCTCATGATAGATAAATGCCTGCCGATAACCGTTGACAACATAACACATCGGATTAAGCCGGAGGATATTCTGCACTTTAACCGGCATAATATCAAGATTCCAGACAATCGGAGTCGCCCAGAAGGTTATCTGGAGAAACAGTTGAACAAATTGCCCAACATCCCTGACAAAAACATTTACGGAACTGGTCAGCCAGCTAATTCCTAAAGCCAGCATAGTCAGACAGAAATAGTAATAGATAACTTGGAGTGCAAAAAATGTAATCGGCACCCGGTAGAGCAGCAGGAGAACTATAAGTAAAGATAGAAATATCAAATGATTGATAAAGGAAGAGACAATTTTTACGACGGGAAGAATTTGTGAAGGAAAGCGAATCTTTTTGATTAAATGAGGATTGGCTACAATCATAATGGTAGATTCAGCCAATATTTCACTGAAAGCAAACCAGGCCGCCATCCCCGCCGTCAACCAGACCGAAAAAGGGACATCATCAACCGGCTGGGCTTTCAACCCGAAACCAAAGACAAACCAGAAAATAAAGATAAGAGATAAAGGATGAATTACAGTCCAGAGCAGACCAACTCTGGAACCGACATATTTCTGAACAACATCCCGCTTGGCCAGCTCCCAGATTACCTGTCGTCGCTGAAAAAGCAGGACAACAAACTCTATAAAGGCCCGAACCAGACCTCTTAATTTTACAATCATCTGCTGTTAATACCTGTTAAAAGGCATATCTCTGGAGCCAGTATATTGCCAGGATAGCCGGAGAAATACATTCCGGGGTTTTGGGGATTAAAATTTAAGCTTCACGTAGCCATTGGGTAAAGAGACAACTTTTCAAAGCCGCCCAGCGCTTAAACTTGTAGCACTAAATTCTTCAGTATTCAAGTTCTGAAAATAAATCTTTTTTCAAAAGGGTTCTGTCGGCAGACACAGTTGCGGATTGTCACAATTTTTTAAATTGGCTTTCAGGCCAGGGAATAACTCTAATCAACATAGGTTTATCAACATAAATCGGGCGGCCTCCAGCAGTTACCTTGACAACCACCTGCCAATCCGTGTCCGTCGGCACCCGGCAAATAAGTGGTAGCCAGGCATCAAGTGGGGAACCGGAACAAAGTATGTTGGCCGGAGATTTAGCACTTTCAACTTTTGTTTGCAATCCTTGAGAGTTGACGGCCGAAACAGTCATCTTAATACGCTCATAATCAGCAAATGATGACAACTTAACATGCGACCAAACCTGGCAGGAAGCATCATAAACAGGTTTATTTACTGTAGATGAAGCCGCTGAATATTTTTTATTTAACTCTGCCGCGCCCTCCTTAAACGTCACATTTCCATCAATAAACGACAGCGAAGTAAAATTCTTTCTGGAAACAGTTGACCCTTTCCTGGCAAACTGCCCTCTCTGCAATTGATTCAGGTTACATTTCAAATCGATATAATGTCCATTTTCAAGACAGAGGTTAATAGAACTTCTTAGATTATAGGGAGTCGTTTTTATGTTAACCGGCAACTTATTTTTTTTGAACAACAACATATATTTCTCTGAGTACAGGTTTCTACCCGGGAAAATACTGCGATGGCGAAATACATATTCCATCTTATAATTTTTACGAAAAAAATCAGAATTGATCAATTTTGGATAGAGGGTCAGAGGGATAAAATAATTATCCGCTTCGCTATAGAAAAATACACAGTAATCAATCTTTCTGCGCTTAAAATATTCCAAAGACATTCCCTGCCGGGCTACTTTGTCATCCATCAAACCAATCATATCCACAACCCTTCGGTTGTGGATATAAAATGGTATCTGTCCACATTGACCCGTTGCCAATGACGCTTCTGGCTCCAATTTTTTATCCAGAACTCTGCCAACCATATCCATCGGCTGAATATCAAAACTCTCTGCCGAAAACCACCGCCTTATTTTATCCTTCAAAGCGGTTGGTTGTCGCAATAGAAATGACAGATTTTCGACAACTATCGGAGTTCGTTCCGCAGATTTTGAAAAAAAAGGAATAACCGGTGACTGAACCGCAAAAAAATTAACTGCAATCAATCCGCTGACAATAATCGCACAGACTGAGACGGAGAAATCCGGACAGAAAAATTTAAGCAATTCATACATGCGGATCAGCGCATTGCTTAGAAGCAGGAACAATAAAGGAAGTATCGGGATAATAAAACGATAAAAATAGACTTGAAAATCACCACCGACCCAAAGAACAAAACAGAGATAGGCCCCTGAAAAAATCATCACTATACAATTTTGCTGAATTCTCCGTCGGTCGGTAAAAATGAATATCAGAGGCCAGAGTAGAAACAAAGCTCTAATATCCGTGAGAAAAGAACGCAGATAGCTTATCCCTCTGACTATTTG
>JANTGZ010000092.1 GCA_024762675.1 Thermodesulfobacteriota bacterium
TAACCCCGTTAAAAACCCTGCTATTAGACCCAGCAAGTCCGTGCTCCGTGAGGCGCTTTTTTCAATATTGGGGCCTGGATTCTGTTCCGGGAAAGTTGTCGCTGACCTATTCTCCGGAAGCGGTATTATGGCTTTGGAGGCCTTGAGTCGTAACGCACAAGCCGTCTACTGTGCTGATTCAGATCTTAAAAGTTGCGATCTAATTAAAAAAAATTTCAAATTACTGGGTCTCTCGTGCGTCAACACCCTTTTCCACATGAAAGCCTCTCAGGCCTTATCACAACTCTCCTCTTTAGGGATACGTATAGACATAATTTTTCTTGACCCCCCTTATACTGCACCCGAGTTGGGTGTAGACGCTATCGACAAAGCCTGCATTGCAAATGTTTTAGCTCCTGATGGGATTGCAGTATTTGAACATCGGCATAAAGCCAGACTTCCTGATTGTCGGCATATGTCGATCTGGAAACAGAAAAAGTATGGTCACTCCATGCTTACTTTTTATAACCATAAAATTTGAAAAATATTATGTCAGAGCCAACTTTATTACCTCCTTCAAAAGTAACTTCTCACCATAAAACAGTCGCCGTATTTCCGGGCTCATTTGATCCTGTCACATTTGGTCATATCGATTTGATCGAAAGAAGTGCAGTTGTATTTGATGAGGTAATCGTCGCTGTTGCTTCCAATCAGGAGAAGACTCCACTCTTTACTGTCGACGAGAGAATCGACATGATTGAAGGTATTTTTTCTCATAATTCACAGGTTAAAGTTGAAACCTTTGAGGGGCTTTTGATCAACTATCTTGTTAAAAGAGAGTGCCACGTAATTATCCGCGGGCTCAGGGCGGTTTCAGATTTTGAATATGAATTTCAGATGGCTTTGATGAATCGCAAACTCGCCCCTGGGATAGAAACTTTCTTTATGGCTTCCAGTGCATTATACACCTACGTCAGTTCGCGAATAGTGAAAGAACTAGCCTCTTTGGGTGGTGATGTTTCAGATCTTGTGCACCCGCTGGTTGAAAAAGAAATTAAAACAAAATATCCCTCCCGATGAGGCTCCTCTGAAAAACTACTGCAAAGTTGCCGCCGCTCTTTTATTATGGAGCTCTTGGGGAGTCGCTGTTAAAGAGCTGCAACTCAACTCCCTCCATATAGTTTTTTTTACGACGCTTTTTTCCCTGCCGTCAATTTTTATAATCTCATTATCAAAATCCGGATCCTTTAAGCAAAATCTTGCTGGAGTCCGCTTGCATTACCCCCTTCTGGCACTTCTGGCCTTAAGCCTACTGCTTAATAACTATTTCTATTTTGCCGCTTTCAACCAAACATCGATTGCTATAGCTGTCTTTACCCACTATACTGCTCCGCTATTTGTTGCATTTTTAGCACCTCTTTTGCTGTCGGAAAAATTCGAAATACGACTACTAATACCACTCATTATTGCTCTGGTTGGCCTTGCGACTATCCTTGCCCCAGATTGGCACTCCAACCTCTCCGTTGACGATGCAACAGGTGCCTTTTATGGGGTAGCTTCCGGCTTAGCCTATGCCTTCACTCTTATTTTTGCGAAACGTTTGACCACTAAAATCTCACCCCTTTCACTGGTCTTCTGGCAAGGTGTTTTTATCCTTATTATCATTTTACCTTTTTTTACTCTCAACCCTCTTTTTATTATATCGGTCTCATCCTGGCTATTATTGATCGGTCTTGGTATTAGTCACTGCTCTCTGGCTCCCCTGCTCTACCTTTCAGGGCTTAAACATATCAAAGCCCAACATGCTGCCATTATCGGTTATCTTGAGCCTTTGTCAGCTGTTTTTCTGGGGCTTCTGCTGGTTCATGAAGCCCCTTCAGGGGCAACTCTTTTGGGTGGCGCGTTAATACTTTTTTCCGGTGCTCTGATCACCGGCCTGAGAAAGCGAACAAAAATATGACCAGTACAAACAATCTATCTCGAATATGGAAGATTGAAGAATCTCAACCCGAGTTAATTAAGTCTCTTTGTGCAGAGCTTGGCATCTCTTTACGGTTGGCCTCAATCTTGACTAATCGGGGATTTGACAATCCCCAGAGCGCTCACGATTTTCTCTATCCATCATTGCACAATCTGCCGGATCCCTTTCTGATGGCCGGTATGGTGAAGGCGGTTGACCGCCTGGTTCAGGCTTTTCGGCTTAAGGAGAAGGTTTTTGTCTTTGGTGATTATGATATGGACGGTATCTCGGCCACCGCAATTTTAGTGGACTTTTTGAGACGAACCGGTTTCCAAGCGGATTACTCGATACCTTCTCGACTTACAGACGGATATGGACTTAATCTGGAGAGCGTGAAAAAGGCAAAATTATCCGGCGCCGATCTGGCTGTCACGGTTGATTGCGGAATTTCCGATTACGAAGAGATAGTCGCGGCAAATTCTATGGGGCTAGATATAATTGTTACCGACCATCATCAAATCCCTGAAATAACTCCTCCAGCCTTTGCCATCATTAACCCCCATCTTAAAGAGTGTGGCTATCCGGATAAGGTTTTGGCCGGTGTCGGGGTAGCTTTTAATCTGATGATGGCCTTGAGAAAACGTTTACGTCAGACCGGCTTGACCAAGGATGTAAACCTGCTTCAATATCTCGACCTGGTCGCTTTAGGGACGGTCGCGGATGTAATGCCTTTAACCGGCGTGAACCGTATTTTCGTAAATTTTGGCCTTGCAGAAATCAATAAGTCCTATCGTCGTGGGCTTAGGGCTTTGATTGCTTCCTGCCATTTCCAGCGCGGTCAACTGATAAAAGCCCGTGACCTGGCTTTTCGTCTGGCTCCACGAGTTAATGCTGTTGGTCGCATTGCAGATGCCGGAGCTGCGGTTGAACTCTTTTTAACCAAAGATCAAGCCGTAGCCACAAGACGAGCCCAATATCTTGAAGAGTGCAATGAACGGCGCCGCCAGATTGAGAAAGATATCAAGAATGAAGTTGATGAGCTTATCTCCAGGGATGAAAGTCTGATTTCGGCTAAAGTCATTCTTTTGGCTTCAGAAAACTGGCATCCAGGAGTTGTCGGCATTGTTTCATCCCGGATAGCTGAAAGCTATGCTAAGCCGGCAATTTTGATTGCTTTGGAAAACGGAGTGGGGAGAGGCTCGGGGCGTAGTATCCCGGGGTTAAATCTGGTCAAGATACTTGAACATTGCCAATCGCAATTGATCCGGTTTGGCGGCCATGAACAGGCCGTCGGTTTGACTGTTGCGGAAGAAAACATCTCTACCTTACGTATGCAGATTGAAGATTTTGTTTCTAACTCCGAGCCCTTGCAGGCGGAGCTTCCAGATGTTCTACTTGATGGCATTCTCAAGCCCAATGAGGTGAACCATAAATTACTCAAAGAGTTAGAGTTGTTGCAACCCTTTGGTCAGGGTAATCCTGAGCCGGCCTTTATCCTGCCGTCAATGCAATTAGTTAAGGCTACACCGATAGGTCAGAACGGAAGACGGCATATGAAATTTATTTTTACAGATAGAAAAAATACTCGTTTGCCGGGAATCGCTTTCAATTTTACCGGAACTTGTCCGCAGGCTGGTGAAAATCTCGACCTTGCCTTTACCCCTGAGGAAAATATCTGGCAGGGGAAATCGGAAATCCGCATCAATCTAATCGATTTCCGCCCCGGCCAACGCAGTGACCAATCGTCAGTTGACAAAGGTTAACAAAAAGTTATTTTCACGCCTCAACGGTCGAAAAAAGGGCTTTTACTTGTAATCGAAAGCGGAATGGCATATGCCATCTTTACATCGGCCGGCATCATGCCTAGTTCAAGAACCGCTTTGCCGCAGGAGAACATAACTCGGTTATCGATACGGTGAAATGCTGCAACCGATACTGCGCTGCCTAAAGCAATACCGAGATCAATAACATTAAAGTTGCAGCGCCCCTCCCCTTCCCGGCTGCAAGTTTGACAGTCTCCGTAGCCGCAATCTCCACAGTGAGGCACTCCCAGGGGTTTGAAACTTGTGCCAATCACCAGTACAGCAGGTACCTGGTAGATATTATTGGCATCCCTCTGAAAGAAGGGAATATCTTCTTCTTCGGCTATTTTTTCCATCCTTTTGGCAACTCGGTCTTTCTCATCAGCTGTCAATAGGGCTGTGACAATCGTATCTTCCCCTTTCCCTTTAGGAGCAGTACGCGCAGCGGCGGCCATCAGACGAGCAACCTCCAGAACAGCTTCTTTTTCCATGTCTTTGTCAAACGTAATCATTTTTCATCCTCGTAACAAATGTGGAAAAACTTTTTATCTGCCGACAATAAGAAATTTGTGGCAAAGAGACAGTAAACATGATAATCGTTAATGAACATTATTGCAAGTACCGACACTTTTTTAACCAGGTTCATGTCTGTTGTTGACATGGGAAGGTCAATAGTAGATGTCACAATCGACTCTATGGGCGCCTTGGAGGCTTGACTACATTCTCGAAGAGAGACCTGAAGAGAGAGAGACAACATGCCTTTTTTGTCGTCTTCAGGAAGAAAAAGATGATCGTAACAACCTGATTCTGGAACGAACCCAGTCGAGTTACGTTCTTTTAAATCGATACCCCTATAGTAGCTGTCACCTATTAGTGCTGCCCTCTGCACATGTTGCCGATCTCGACGAGCTTGAGACCGATTCCTATATAGACTTGATGTTGCTCTTGAAAAAATCAATTAAAGCCCTGCAAAGAGCACTGCATCCGGCCGGCATTAACGCCGGACTTAATATGGGAGCCGCTGCTGGAGCCGGGATTGCGGCTCATCTCCATTTCCATATAGTTCCCCGTTGGCACGGAGACCATAATTTTATGCCGGTTATTGCCGACACAATGGTATTACCCCAACACCTTGATTCATCTTATAAAATGCTGGAGCCTTTTTTTGGCAGTTGATTAACTTTTTTAGTCTGTTGAGAGGATTTACAGATGCGCTACTTAAAAATTGCTGTAATTTTGCTTTTCCTGTTGTTGGTTCTGGTTTTCATCTTTCAAAACAGTGCCGCTCTGTCGGTAGCCGTAGACTTGAAGTATGGGGTTGGTGAATATGTTCTACATAAATCACCCCCTCTCTATATAGTAATCTTTTCTGCGCTTTTCCTTGGGGCGGTAATGGTTGCTGTTTTTGATGTTGTAATCATTTTTAAAAACCGCAGGCTACTTAAAAAACAGAAAAAAACTATCAGTGAGCTTGAAAGTGAACTGGCAAAATTCCGTAATCAGCCGCTTACCGAGACCAATGTTTCGGTTGAACCGCCTGCTACTATTTCCTCGGCTAACGGCAGCGCTGAGAAAACCGGTTGAGCTACTTGAAAATCCGAAATTAGTTTATAGCGTCCTGCATGCCTTTATCTTACATGCTACTTGTAGCACTGCTATCTCTACTCGTTCTCTTTCTTCTCTTTCGGCTAAGAAAGAGAATTACTTCGTTCTGTAGACGATGTTTCGTACAGCCGGACACCCCTCAGGTCATGGAGGAAGACAAACTGTCGAATGAAGCGTCGACAGTTTTGCGGACCTATTTCAAAGGGCTATCCTATGTGATTGCCAATGAGACCGACAAGGCAGTTGCCGAATTTGTCAAAGTAGCCCGCATCAATACGACGACAGCCGAAATTTATCTGGCTTTAGGACAGCTTTTTCGAAATTCCGGTGAAATGGAACGAGCGATTCGGGTGCATCGGGACATTCTCCTGCGCCCCAATCTTCCTGACGAGGTACGTCGGCAAACATTTTTCGAGATAGGTCTCGACTATAAACGTTCCGGCTTACTCGACCGTGCCTGTCGAACTTTTGAAGAGATCTTGACCAGAGATCCAGAAAATATTGCCGCTCTCAAGGAGCTCTCTGCCCTCTACATAAGCTTGCGGGAGTGGGAAAAAGCTCTCTCCTTACATAACTCAACACCATCAACTCAAAATGAAACCAACCTTATTGCTCATCTGACCACAGAGGTGGCTAAAACTGCGGAAGCCGCTGGCAACAAAGGGAAGGCTCTTAAATTTTTTCTGCAGGCTTTGGAGCTCGATGATGGTTGCATTGATACCTGGCTTCACTATGGAGATTTTTTAAAGAGTGAGAATAAAATACCAGAGGCCCTGGACGCTTGGGAAAAGGCCTTTATCCTAAATCCCGATTTTATTACCCTGGTGACAAATCGTTTTTCAGGTTTGCCTGAAGATCAAAAAGATAATATCGAGAAAGAATTCTTCTCACGTCACCTTAAAGAGTATGGCGAGAAAAGAAAATTCAATCTCGCCTATATAGGCTGGTTGATCAAAACTGGAGATCTGGAAGAGGCCGGCAGCCGCCTGGAACGGGTCATGAAAGAAAAAAGTGGAGACGCCGAAGTGTTTTCACTGGTCAGTAAATTATTGAATGTAATCAGGAGTGCCGGCGGCGTTGACGGAGAGCTCTACAACTCAGTGGTGAGCAATTTTTTTTCCACACAATTGCGCTTTGAGAAACCCTATCGTTGCCGAAAGTGCGGCTATCAGCTTGATGAAATGGCTTGGAAATGCCCTCGTTGCGCCACTTGGGACTCTATTGCAGTCCGTTAATCATTTTTAAATTTAATGTGACTGGAAATGGTCAAAAAAACCGAGTAATTCAAACTTTTTCTGGCATTAAATGACCGTTAACCACTGTTTAGGTTCCGGCTCTACCGGGTCTGTGCTGTATGAAACCTGAAAATAATAACAATCAGCGTGACTTTTATCGTTGCGACATTCAACTCCCCTTCACCTTTTCGATAATTAAGGGAAAAGAGGTTGTCGGCCCCTACGTCGGGCGAACTCTTAACTTGGGAGGGGGAGGAATGTTTTTTGCCACAAGCTGCCCCCTGCTTCAACCCGGCACCTTACTTCTGGCCGAATTCAAAGCCCATGAAAAAGGGGAACAACTTCCTGAAGGAGCGTTGTCAGGGGATTTTATGGCCCGGGTAATTCGCGAGGAGGTCGGAGATTGCGAGTCAACTCTTGAGAGACGTTACATCTTGGCAGTTGAGTTCAAATTCCCTCATAAGGCCACTAAAAATGATATCGTTGCCTACCTAAATCGTTATGAAGCACATCGAAAAGGTCAGTAATCAATATCTCAGATCCCAAACCCTTTACCTTGATTTTCAAAGGCGGCATGACCCAAAAGATATCCAACGATCGCGATAAGTTGGAAGGTGCCTTTACTGAACTGCGGCGCGATAAAGAGATACGCTCACTGACCTATCGGGAGCGGGCCCTAAAAATGTATCCATGGATTTGCGCTCGGTGCGGGCGTGAATTCAGCGGCAAAAAACTTCGCGAACTTACCGTCCACCATAAAGACCACAACCACGACTACAATCCGCCCGACGGCAGCAATTGGGAGCTCCTTTGTCTTTACTGCCATGACTACGAGCACACAAAACACCCGGAGGAAGTGACCCCCGGCAAAACGGCATCAAACCGCCAACAAAAACCCTCCTCCACCCACCAGCCATTTGCCAATCTCGATAAATTACTAAAAAAATAAGCCGCTTACCCTGAATATGTAAGAGGTTCATCTTTGTCGCAATGGGTTAGGGCTAACTCTTTGTCAGCGAACCGATAAAATCAGTCACTTTATCACACCCCTGATTGTTGAGATAGTTTTCGACCCCTTCAACAATCTCGACAGCGGTACATGGATTGACAAAACTGGCTGTACCGACTTCGATTGCGGTTGCTCCGGCCAGGAGAAACTCCAGTGCATCTTGTGCGCTTACTATACCGCCAATACCGATGACCGGGATTGATACGACTTGGGATACCTGGTAAACCATACGCAGGGCTACTGGTTTAATGGCCGGTCCGGAGAGGCCGCCCGTAACATTCCCCAGAACCGGCTGTTTGCGGTCGAGATCAATGGCCATACCAAGCAGGGTATTGATCAGTGAAAGGGCATCACTCCCGGCCCCCGCCACCGCTTTGGCGACCTCGACAATGTCACTGACATTGGGGGAGAGTTTGGTAATCAAGGGCAGTGAGGTTTTTTTACGGACGGCGGCTACCAGTTTTGCGGCGGCTTCAGGGTCGGTTCCAAATTGAATTCCGCCGGCCTTGACATTAGGACAGGAGATATTGATTTCAAGTGCGGTAATTCCAGCAACTCCATCCAGTTTGGCAGCTAGGGCCGCATAGTCAGATTGGTTGTTTCCGAATATGTTGACAATTACGGTCGCTCCCAGTTTTTGCAAAATCGGGAGCTCTTCAGACAAAAAACGTTCGACGCCGATATTTTCCAAACCGATAGCATTGAGCATACCGCAGGCGGTTTCGGTGATCCTGCCTCCCGGATTACCGGTTTTTGGTTGCAAGGATAAGCCTTTGGTTACTATAGCCCCAAGTTTCGAGATGTCAAAATAGGGGGCATATTCGCGGCCATAACCAAAGGTTCCGGAAGCTGTTAAAACCGGGTTTTTCAAAACCACACCCGGCCCAATTTCAACTTTAAGATCTACCATCAGAAAACCACCTGTTGGGCCGAAAAGACCGGCCCTTGAGTGCAGACTTTTGCCATCTCCACACCCGCATTACTATCTTTAGAGAGTACCGTTTGCACACACCCTAAACAGACACCAAAACCGCAAGCCATGCGATTTTCCAGGCTTAAGAAACCGTCACATTCAGTTCTTTGTAAAACCTTTTGAACACTTTTCAACATAGGTTCAGGTCCACATGCAAAAACCCGGCTCTGCGGATAATTTTGCAACTCGTTAGTGAGTAGTTGAGTTACTAACCCTTGACGTCCACAACTACCATCATCGGTAATCGTCTGCATTTTTAACCCAAGAGCGGAAGCCGCCGTCAGTTCGTTAAGCATAATCAACTCTGAATAGCTTGCGGCTCCATAAAGGAGAAAGGTTCCAGCTAATGATTGGTTACTGTCAAGAGCAGAAAAGAGGTATGAGGCGATGGATGCGATGCCCATGCCTCCGGCAACTAAAATGAGAGGCCTTTGTTCATTCTCCAATTTATCATTCGGGTAACCATTACCCAAAGGGCCATGGACAGCCACCGAGTCCCCTTTCACAAGACCGCTCACCTGACAACTCCCTTTACCGACAACCTTAATAATGACCTCAAACCAGTTTTCTCCCCAGCGACAGATGCCGAAGGGCCGTCTAAGTAGTGGATCTAAAAGACCGTCATCGGTGCCGAGCATGACAAACTTGCCCGGTGTTGCCGCTTGGCAGAAATCTTTTGTTGCCTTCAACCGTAAACGGTAGATCTCTTGAGAGAGTCTTTGTTTGAAAACTATTTCCGTATTAAAAAGATACAATGTTCAACACCTTACTTTCGTCATCGATAAATTTAAGGGTGTCTCTAAGTTACAGGGATTGATTACTGTTGGTCTGCACAAGTAATGTTGGGACGCGAAGTGGAAATTAAATTGTTTTTCTTTATACGTAGATATTTATCCGTGATGCAAGAATAAAATCGATTCTGTCTGTTCAAACTGTAAATAGTGACATTTTCTGCAAAAGGTAAAGATGTTTTTCGGTCACGAGAGGTACATTAAACTGTCAAGTAATACGAATGCTCTTAACTAATTCATTGGACAAATAACCACATAAATGATAATATTAAAGTGAATATTGTAACAAACATTAACTTTGCCGGAGATATCTTACATACTTAATATTTTCATGCACTAGTGTCCCAACGTTTATTAGAATAATTTCAACTGCTTATACGGCGGAGCCGGTTTTTCTTTGTACTCGTTTTCAGTAAGTA
>JANTGZ010000093.1 GCA_024762675.1 Thermodesulfobacteriota bacterium
TTGTTGTCGAAGTGATCTTTAGGACTTTTCCCTTGACAAATTTAAATGATCATTTTAAATGGTTGTTTGTTGGTGGTTAAGGTTGTTTGATTTGGTCTCTATTTTATTCCTTTGTTGGTCTGGGTGAGATGATGTTTGCAGACGGAGAGAAGAAAGGTACCCGGCAACGTTTGCTGGAGAGCGCTGCGGCTATCTTCACCGAGAAGGGTTATGCCAATTCCTCTGTGGCGGAGATCTGTGAACGGGCCGGGGCGAATATCGCTTCGGTCAACTACCATTTTCGTTCAAAGGATGCTCTCTATCGTTCGGTACTGCAGTTCACCTGTGAACAGGCGGAACAATTTTACCCTTTTCCTTCAGTTTTTGAAGAAAAACCGGAGGATCGGCTTTACCGTCTCATTCTGGCACTTTTACAAAGGATATTGAGCTCTGAGATGGCCGGCAGTTTCTATACCCTGATAGCTAAAGAGATGGCTGAACCGACTCTTGCCAGCGCCGGGATTATCAGTCGGGAGATCGCCCGCCATCAAGCTCTTATGAGAGAAGTTATTCGGGATATTTGTGGTCATGAGATAGATGAGGAACTTCTTTTGCGATTACATTTCAGTATTCTAAGTCAATGTCTCTTTATCAGTTACAATGAGAAGGGGCGTCAGCACCATTTACAGAAAAATCCGATTCAATTCAAAGATGCAGAGATCTTTGCCCGGCATATTACCGATTTTTCTCTGGCCGGAATGCGCTCTTGCTGCTCTTTGTCGGGAGATTTAAGTTGAGAAGGCTGCCAGCAGTTTTTTTTCTTTTACTGATCATGCCGGCCTGCACAATGTTGCGGCCGGAGATCACTGCGCGTTTGCCGGAAGATTTTCCGACTGAGTTTTCTCTCTATGCAGAAAGTGCTGATCACGAGACAGCCTGGTGGAAAACCTTCCAGAGTCGTGAACTCAACCTCTTAATGGTTGAGTCTTTGCCTAAAAATTTTACAGTTTTAGAGGCTCGGAGTCGGCTGGAACAGGCCCGTTATGCGGCCCTTAAAGCGGGAGCATACTACTATCCTGAATTGGGGTTTTTCAGTGCTGCCAGCCATCAGAAAATGAAAGAGGAGGGGCGCTCGCAAGTCTCCAATGATGAGTGGTCGCTAGGGCTTAATGCCGCTTATGAAATTGATCTCTGGGGTCGAGTGAAAGCCTTCAAAAAAAGTGAAGCGGAAAAATTTGAGGCCTCAAAAGAGGATCTTAAGACGGCGATTATGAGTGTCAGTGCTGCGGTTGCCGAAAACTGGATTGAGCTTATTGAGAATCGCCTTCACCATGATCTTTTGCTTCAGCAGATGGAATTACAGCGCAAATTGCTGAGACTTATCACTCTACGGTTTCCTCTGGCTAAATCAACCGCCCTCGATATCTACCAACAACAGCAGATTGTTGAAAAACTACAGGCGGCCTTGATTCCGACGGTCAGAAATCAGGAAGTTATTAAACGGCGTCTGGCACTGTTGGCCGGGCGCGCCAGTCTCAGCGATGAGATGCTTAATGAGCGCTCTTTTCCCGAAGCTGGTTGTTTGCCGGCTTTGGGTCTGCCGGCTGATCTGTTAGCTGCAAGACCCGATATAAGGGCCGCCGGTCTGCGTTTGCAGTCAAGCGAATGGGAGGTTGCAGCGGCCCGGGCTGATCGTCTTCCGGCTTTAAGATTGACCGCGTCATCCAGCTATTTCAATGATGACTTAAGTTCCATTTTTGATAACTGGATTCTTAATCTGGCGGCCTCCCTGGCGGGTCCTGTTTTTGATGGCGGTCGCCGCCGGGCAGAGGTTGAGAGGGTCAGAGCCGTGGTTGATGAGCGTCTGGCACTTTATCGAAAAACCGTGCTGAATGCGGTGTTTGAGGTCGATGATGCCTTGACTCGGGAGTTTGAGTCTTCGGCTACCCTGGTTTCGCTTCGCAAGCAACTTGAGCTCTCCCGCCAGACTTTGCGAGAGGCTCGGCGTCGTTATTTGAACGGGAGCAGCGATTTTATCAACGTTTTAAATGAAGAGCTTAACTCTCTGCAACTCGAGCACGATATTATTAGTCAGGAGAAGCGATTTCTGTTAGCCCGGATAAACCTCCATATAGCTTTAGGGGGATCCTGGGTGGATGAATTCAGTAAGGAAGGTTCAGAGCATGACGAAAATCAATAACCAAAATCTTGCCGGTGATACCAAGCTGCCTCGGCGGCCATTATGGCAGCGTCTGCTGGCTCTGGCTCTTATCATCCTGTTCTTGGTGATCGGCGTGATGGTTAGCCGCTTCATTATCAATACCCGGCCCCAGGTTAAGCGCAAAGCCCCTAAAAAGATGAAAACCCTGGTTCGGGTGGTTGAAGTTTCACCTCGTTCGGCAAGGGTTCAGGTCAGGGCCCAGGGGCGGGTAGTTGCAGCCCGGGAGATAACCCTTAAGGCCCGGGTTTCGGGCCAGGTGGTTTACCTGCATCCCGATTTTATTCCCGGCGGGATTATCGGCAAAGATGAAATCCTGCTTAAACTTGATGATACTGATTATCAGCTTAATCTGCGCCAGCAAGAGGACGCCTTGGCCCTGGCTGAAGCTGATCTGCGGATTGAAGAGGGGAGTCAGACGGTTGCCCGTCAGGAGTGGGAGCTGATTACCAGCCTGTCGGAAGATGTCGATATGTCGAGTCGTGACCTGGCCTTGCGCAAACCCCAACTGACCAAGGCCGAGGCGCTGGTCAAGTCGGCTCAGACCGCCATTGAAAGGGCGCGGGTTGATCTTGATCGGACGGTGATCAGGGCGCCGTTTAATCTTATTGTTCGGGCCGAAAATATAGATCTCGGCTCAGAGGTTCTAATTTCGACAAATTTGGCGACTCTGGCGGCGACTGATATTTTTTGGGCTGAGATCTCCCTGCCGGCAGAGAAACTTGCCTGGTTTGATCTTCCTGATGGTAAAAAGAGAGGTTCACCGGCATTAATTCATGCCCGGCAGAAAGAGCCTTATGCCGGTAGAATCGTCTCTTTAGCTCCCGATCTCGATAAAGACGGTCTCATGGCTCGGCTCCTGATTGCGATTACTGATCCTTTAGGCCTGCAAAATGGGCGTCAGCCGTTGCTTTTAGGGGGGTTTGTCCAAGCGGAAATTAAAGGGCACAGCCTTGATAACGTCTACCAGATTCCGCGTTCAGTCCTGCATGAAAATGATATCGTCATGCTCGTTGATGATGAGAACCGATTACAGCTTCAGCCGGTAACCGTTGCCTGGAGAGGGTTGGAGAGTGTTTTTGTGAGTCGTGGATTAACGCCCCGGTCCATGGTCGTAATCTCCAGCGTAGCGGCGCCGATCAGCGGCATGCCGCTCAAGGTTATGGGTCCTGGAGGAGTCGAAAAAGGTTCGTCTGAAAAGACAACTGGAAAGGCCCCTGAAAAAATATCTGAAAAAGCAATTGAAAAATCAAAAATAAAAAAATCTGCACCATCGAGGTCCGATAATGGATCAGCAAAATAGTCTTCGTAAACCTCTGTTGAAGGGGGATGAAGGTCTGCCGCAGAGAGGGCCGATTAGCTGGATGGCGGGCAATTCGGTGGCTGCCAATCTGATGATGCTCTTTCTTCTGGTCGGCGGCTTTTTCTGGGGCACCCAGATCAAACAGGAGATTTTTCCGGAATTTACCCTTGATCAGGTGGTGGTTTCGGTCATCTATCCTGGGGCCAGCCCGGAAGAGGTGGCTGATGGCATCGTTTTGCCGATCGAAGAGGCGATCCAGAATGTCGATGGTATCAAGGAGATCGTCTCGATTGCCAACGAGGGCAGCGGAACAGTCCGGGTTGAAGCCCATAACGATGCCGATCTCCAGCTTCTGGCCACCGATATCAAAAATGAGGTCGATCGGATTTATGCCTTTCCCGATGATGCCGAAGAACCTCTGGTAACCATTCCTTCACATAAACGTCAGGTCATGACGATGTTGGTTTATGGCGAGCATGAGCCTAAGGTTTTACGCGAAGTGACTGAGATGATTCGCGATCATCTCTTGCAGGATCCCGACATTACCCAGATTGAACTCCTCGGTGAACGGCCTCTGGAGATGAGCATTGAGGTCTCGCAGGAGCTTTTACAATCCTACAACCTGAAGCTCTCCGAGATCGCTCTTAAGGTTAAAAGTGCGGCCCAGGATATTCCCGGCGGGACGATTAAGACCGAAGGCGGTGATATTCTGGTCAGGATGACTGAGAGAAAGGATTTTAAGGATGAGTTCTCCCGGATTCCAATCATAAGCAGCGCCAATGGTACAATTGTTACTTTGGGTGAGATTGCCGAGATTCGAGATGATTTTGAGGATACCGACAGGTTTGTCTTCTACAATGACCAACCGGCGCTGGGGATCGATATCTACAGGATCGGTGACCAGACTCCGATAGAGGTTGCCGACGCTGTTTTTAAGAAGCTCAAAAAACTCCGGCAGATCCTGCCGGACGGGATCTTTATCGATACTGTTAATGACCGTTCGGAAAAATTTAAGCAGCGTATATCCCTTCTGGTTAAGAACGGATATCTCGGTTTAGCTCTGGTTTTTATCCTGCTGGCGATCTTTCTTGAGGCGCGGCTCGCTTTCTGGGTGACCATGGGGATCCCGATCTCTTTTTTAGGGTCACTCCTCTTTATCCCGTTATTCGATGTCAGTATCAATATGGTCTCACTCTTTGCCTTCATTATTGCCTTGGGAATCGTTGTTGATGATGCCATTGTTGTTGGTGAAAACGTCTACAGTTACAAGCAGAGAGGTTACAGCCCCTTTGAAGCTGCTGTGAAGGGGGTCAAGGAGGTCGCTGTGCCGGTGACCTTCAGCATTATTACCAATATCGTTACATTCATGCCTCTCTATTTTGTGCCCGGGGTGATGGGCAAGATTTTTCGCAATATTCCGGTTGTCGTCGCCTCTGTCTTTTTTATCTCACTGATTGAGGCCCTTTTTATTCTACCGGCTCATCTCGGACATCAGAAAGAGGCCAAAAATCCTCTTTTGATTTTTATTACCCGGCAGCAGCAAAAAATTTCCGGGGCTATCGCGGCCCTGATCAAAAACGTTTATGGTCCCTCTCTGGAGTTTTCCTTACGTTTTAGATACGTCAGTATGACGATTGGAATTGTTATTTTGATGATTACTATCGCTTATGTCAAAAGCGGGCGTATGGGGATGACCCTTTTCCCTAAGGTTGAATCGGATTATGCCTATGCCCAGGCGACTCTGCCGGTCGGAGTGTCGGTAACCGAGACCTTGGCTGTCAGCCATAAGCTTACCAAAAGTGCCAATTCACTGCTCGATGAGATTGGCCGGGAAAAACAGCTCAAAGGGATTCTTGCCTACGTAGATCGAAACACGACCTGGATTCAGGTGCATATGACCCCTCCTGAGGAGCGGCCGGTCAATACCGGAGATTTTACTAAGCTCTGGCGCCGTCAGGTTGGTGGTCTGGCCGGGGTTGAAAACCTCCAGTTTAAAGCCGACAAGGGTGGTCCCGGATCGGGCGCAGCTCTAACCGTCGAACTTCAACATCGCGACACCGAGGTACTGGCTTCAGCCAGCGCCGAACTGGCTGAAGCCCTGACCTCTTTTCCTCTGGTTTCAGATGTCGATGATGGTTTTACCCCAGGCAAGGATCAGTTTGATTTTACCCTCAAGGCGGCCGGTTATCGTCTTGGCCTGCAACCGGCCGAGGTTGCCCGTCAGATCAGGAACGCCTATTATGGTTTCGAAGTTTTCCGCCAGCTTCGTGGTCGCAACGAGATGAAAATCATGGTTCGGACCCCGGAGTTAGAAAGAGAATCTGAATACTATCTTGAGGAGATGTTGATTTCAACCCCCAAAGGTGTCAAAGTACCGCTTTTAGATATTGTTGATATCAAAAAGGGTAAAGCCTATACCTCAATTGAGCGCCTTGACGGACGTCGGATCGTCAATGTTACCTGTGATGTAACCCCGCAAAGTCGGGCTGATATGGTGGGAGCGGCTTTGAAAAAGGATGTTCTGCCGGCTTTGCAGGAGAAGTATCAGGGTTTAAACTATAGCTTCGCCGGCAAGCAGTCGGATCGCATGGAGAGTATGGCAGCTCTCGGCAAGGGTATGGTTGTGGCCTTGATGCTCATCTATCTACTTTTGGCGATTCCTTTTCGCAGCTATATTCAACCCGCGATTATCATGATCAGTATTCCTTTTGGTATCGTTGGAGCGATTGCCGGTCATCTTCTGATGGGTTACGGCCTGAGTCTTTTGAGTATGTTTGGAATCGTCGCCCTCTCCGGAGTCGTGGTCAATGATTCTCTGGTCCTGATCGATTTTGCCAACCGTCAGGTTAAGGAAGGCTCAACCCCTTATGCAGCTATCGTTAATGCCGGGATTCAGCGTTTTCGGCCTATTATCCTGACTACTATGACTACTTTTTTTGGACTTATGCCGATGATTTTCGAAACCTCAAGGCAGGCCCGCTTCCTGATTCCGATGGCGATCTCCTTAGGTTTCGGTATTCTCTTTTCAACCGTGATCATTCTGGCCATGGTTCCGGCCCTCTATATCATTCTTGAGGATATCAAGAACCTCTGGCGCAATCTGATGGCTTAATAAGGATTTGTAACAGTGAGAAAAGTGAAAGTTGAGGAGGCGATTGGTCTGGCCATTGCCCACGATATGACTGAGGTCAATGTAGAGAAGAAGATTAAACGAGTCGCCTTCAAAAAGAGGCATATTATTCAAGTAGGAGATGTCGATAAACTGAAATCATTAGGAAGGGAAAATATCTTCGTTTTTGATGAACATGGCAAGGAGGTCCATGAAGATGAGGCGGCCCTGACTCTGGCGCCATTGCTGGCCGGCGAAAATATTGTTTACGATAAAGAACCCCGTGAAGGAAAGATCAGTTTCTATGCCGCCATCGATGGGCTTTTTAAAGTCGATGCGGAGAAGATTATTGCGATAAACCGGTTGGCGATCCCCTCACTGCCGACTATCCACAATAACTTTGTTGTCAAAAAAGGCAAGCAGGTCGCCGCATTTCGGATTATCCCTTTAACCTGTAAGCCGGAGACTGTCGAAAAATCTCTTAAGATCTTGAGCCGGAAGAGTTCGGGCACTCAATCGCAACAAGATCAGGCCCTCACAGTAAAACCCTTTGTAAGTCGTAAAGCGGCTCTCATTGTTACCGGCAATGAGGTCTTCAGTGGTCGCATTGAGGATAAATTTACCGGGGTTATTGAAAAAAAACTGGAAGCTTTCGGGGTTGAATTGGTGGTTAAAACAATTTTGCCTGATGAGCGCGAAGTTATCATGGAAAAGATCATACAGTTTTCGCAAACGTCTGATTTTCTGATTCTTACCGGTGGCACCTCGGTCGATCCCGACGATGCTACCAAAGCTGCAATGCGTGATGCCGGGGTTGAGCTGCTGCAGGCCGGTAACCCGATTCAGCCGGGCAATAATTTTACGATTGGCTATCTGGCTGAAAAACCGGTTTGTGCAGTTCCGGCTGCGGCCCTCTTCTTCAAAATTACCGCTTTTGACATCTTTCTGCCCCGACTGGTCGCCGATGATCCGATTATCGCCGAGGAGCTGGCCGCTCTCAGTATCGGCGGCCTCTGCCATTTCTGCGAAGTCTGTCGCTACCCGATTTGTCCCTTTGGTCAATCATTCTAAATTTTATAAACCTGTAAGAAACTCAAAAAAACGTCATACCGGACTTGATCCGGTATCCAGAAGTCTATTGTTTGCTGGATTCCGGCTTTCGCCGGAATGACTATTTAAGAGGGTTGAAGTTACGGAAAATATCATTGGCCAGCGGACTTATCACCCCAAATTTCCTTTAGACGCTGGTCGCGACCGCAACGGTTGCGATAGAATTTGTAGCGCAGGGGATTTTTTTTGTAATAATTCTGATGGTACTCTTCGGCTGGATAGAAGGTGCTGGCTGCCGTGATTTCAGTATGGATAGTCTGGTCTTTGAAATGAGTTTCGGCCAGCTTTTTCCGGCTCTCTAAAGCCTCTTTTTCTTGTTCCTGGTTGTGGAAGAAGATGGCACTTCGGTATTGGCTGCCCCAGTCGCAAAACTGGCGATCCTTGACCGTTGGGTCGATGTTGTGCCAGAAAACTTCAAGGAGCTCGCGGTAGCTCACTTTCTGCGGATCATAGATAATCTCCAGCGCTTCCGTGTGCCCCGTCCAACCGGCTGAAACCTCCTTGTAAGTGGGGTCAGGCTCATGCCCCCCAGTGTAGCCGCTGGTTGTCGAAATAACCCCCTCAAGTTGATCGTAAGGTTTCTCCATACACCAGAAACAGCCTCCGGCGAAGGTCGCGGTAGCGGTTACTTTTTCTTTGGCTGTACTATTTGTCGTCATTGTCATTAGCAACCCCATTAATAGAGCGGTAATAATGTGTTTCATTTTTTGTCTCCATTATCTCCGATAAAGAGATAGTTTACAGTTGATTCCATACTGACAAAGAGCATGGACCTTGGCCGTACCCCTTGTTTAGAAAGCTCCCACGGGCCTGGTGATTGCCTTTAAGCTCATTCTTTCTTTTAAGGATGAAATTAGTGGTTTGGTTTCTGCGGAGGTTGAAAATAAACCCACTCTAACCAGGTGCCAGGTCGACCCTTTTGCCCCTTTTAGGATTAGTACTCGTGAATCATAACCATTTAGGGAGAGCCTTTTTTCAAGTCTGCGGGCAAACTCCTTATTTTGAAAAGCACCGACCTGGAGAGTAAGTTTATCTGATGATTTCACTGATGCCTTTTCCGGCTCTTTTTTAGACTCCTGCTTAGGTTCAGACAAGATTTTTTCATCTTTGTCAGCACGTTTCAATCGCATAAGAATGTCGTCTTTAAAGCTAAGCGCCAAATCGAAGTCAGGTTTTAACTCTAAGGTTTTCGATACATCTTCCAAGGCTTTTTGATTTCGCTCAAGCTCAGCATAACAAAGAGCTCGGTTGAAAAAAAGATAATATTCTTTTGCGTTGCGCTTAAGTTCCACGCTGTAATTTTCAATGGCTTTTTCATACTCTTTTTTGCAATACCAGGCTACGCCCAGATTGCTGTGAATGCCTTTTAAAGTAGGGAGAATCGATTTTCCTTTTTCAAAATCTTGTATGGCAAGGTCATACTTTTTCAGTTTCATAAAAGCAACGCCTCGGTTTTTATAAACATAAGCATTGCCAAGGTCGATTTCAATAAACATTGTGAATGTGTCAATAGCTTCTTGATATTTTTCAAGCATTAAAAACTCTACGCCGTTGTCAAAAAGTTCTTTTTTGGATTGGGCAAAAACAACGCTGTAGATGCAAATTGACAAAGCAACCCAAAAAATTATTTTTTTCAATTTATTGTTCCAGCCATCGTTATCTTGGCAGCAAGGATAAACACACCTCAAGAGAACTTCTTCACTATCGTTCAAGGCGCAAAATGTTCAAAATCTTTTCCCCGGCATATTCGTAGCGCCACCCCTGCATTAAGGGGAGATCGCAGGTTTCAGGATCATCAGCTTGAATAAGTTTTTCAACATCTTGACGGTTTGCCAGAAGAGCCGGGTCAAGGTTGTCATTTTTACATAACTCCTCAATAAAATCAAGAATCTTGCGGCTGCGTGAGGCTGAGTTCCGGCCTCGTGTCCGTTGCCGGGAGGCGGGGTAGTCAGCCGGGGAGACCTGTAAACCTTTTTTAACCTCTTTTAATAACTGCTGCCCGTAACGTTGGGCGGCTCTTGGCGAGA
>JANTGZ010000094.1 GCA_024762675.1 Thermodesulfobacteriota bacterium
GGAGCCCGCATCCGACGGGCTGTAATTGAGGAGAAAAGCGGCATATCTTTCAAGCATATTACTCTGCCGGAGAAACCCTATTTCATAGAATACCGCTGCCCTAAAGACGGCAGTGAATGGCACTTGGCAGCCGATGACAGTGATTTAAACTGCGGCATGTGCGGCACCCCTCTTGAAATGCGCGGCGCAAAAGCACCAGTCTGTCAACCTTTTGTAAATAACTACATCGGCGGCCAAGAAGATTATTACAGTTATGCCGGGGAGGTAAAGGTTAGCGGTGACGTTGAGAAAACCTTTCAGAATATAGTCTGCTACGGAACCGGAGTCGGTCATTTAGGAATCGGAGTCGGCTGTTTTCAACTTAACAAATTCGGACCTCTGGAGATAAAAGTTGCCGACTGGGGCGGCGCAGCCCGTAATTTGGCCTTCATTTTTGCTGATGAAAAAGAGAGAGAACGGGCTCAGAATCTGATTAAAAAGCAGCTCCCGGAAATTACCCGGCAGATGCAGGAGGGCTTTCTTGATCGTTTCGATGGTGAGGTCTATAATGTCGATTTTCTCTGCAAGCAGCACCACGGCGACCGTATCCTGCACTGCTGTTTCTATACCAGGTTCGCTGAATATCGGGGCCACGGCTGCACCTCGCGAGCCGTCGGCCTGGCAAAAAATTATATTGATGATCTTTTTAAAGAGGCCGGTGTGGCCTGTCGGCTCTCAGTTATCGGCATGGGCCGGGACGGCGATCTCAAGCCCTCGCCCCGCAATCGCCGGGGCCGCTACGTCTCGGCCCAACAACGCATACCGGTAGCCGCCTATGAGAAAAATATCGGTCGCCCGATCGATGAATTTCTCTCCTATATCGAACTCGACCGTCAAGGGGTGCTGGAAGAGACCGGCTGGCCGGTTTATACCGGTATGGGCGGAGAGATTATTCCCGCATTCTACCGAGCCATGAAAAACAATCCAAGACCCTACATGGTCTCATGCCTGCAGAAAGTCTATGCCGAGATTCACGGCAGTGATCTGGTTTTCGGGGTTGAACTACCCAACGTAGAGGTCGGTTTCCCTTCAGGACCGGAAGGTATCATTCCGCCAATGGCCCGGGAAGCTTTAAAAATTGCCGGCATCCACTCTGCCAAGGAGTTTAGCGCAGCACTTGCCGCCCTGACTCTGGGCGGAGAGTTTAATTTTGCGACCTTGCATGTCAAAGAAAAGTTATATACGGGACGCTAGGAGGCTATCCAAGAATGCACTTTTTCCCCAACTCTTCGTTATGCTCAAAAAATTATCCTCAGAATATTCAGCATATGTTGCAACCGAAGGGAGTGCCCTTGTGGTACGGGTAATTTTCTTCGCATGCCTCGATCTGAGAAAAAAATTCTATTCCCGGACAACCCCCTAAAGTGAAAAACATGGTTGAAGAAATTAAAATAGAGTCCGGGGATAGTACTATCCCCGGATTTTTTTCTCTTCCACACTCGAAAGTAACCGGGAAATGGCCGGGGCTGCTGATTTTTCACGGCACCGACGGCCTCGGCCCGCAGCATCTGGAATTCGCCGCAACCCTTGCCCCAAAAGGTTATGCCTGTCTGCTGCCACAATGGTTCGGCGGGAATTCGTCAAGGGATCACTGGCGTGATCTTGATCCTGAGGATCTAAAGGTTTTCTGGCAAACACTGCGTAACAAGCCCCGGATTGATAGCGAACGTTGCGCTTTGCTCGGTTTTAGTCGCGGCGGCGGCCTCGCCCTGCTGGCCGCATCTTTACTGCCTGATGTCAAGGGTGTCGTAAATTTCTTCGGCCTGACCTCCGAGGCCGACGGCTACGCTGATTATCAAAAATTTACATTCGACAAAGATGATTATCTCTCATTTATCAAACAGATTACGTGCCCTCTTCTGACTCTGCACGGGAAAAGCGATACGGTAGTACCGGTAAGTAACAGCCACCGGTTGGAAAACCGCTGTCAAAATTACAATTTGACGGCGGCTAATTTCCACTATTATCCCAACGTCGAACACTCCTTTATCTGGCCCGAAAATATTAAATTCAACACTGCCGCCAACCTCCAGGCCCGCAATCTGATGTTCGATTTCCTCAAGCTTCTTTAAACCGCTTGCAATCTTCAGGTGTCTCAATTTGTTTCTTCATCGACTACCCCCTCTTTTATTACTTCATAAGCCCATATAAAATACCATACGAAAATATTGACGTACATTCGCAAGTATGGTATTTTATGAAATGAACAAAAAATCAAACTTTGCATGGGACACAAATAAGGATAGGGAAAATCAGGATAAGCATGGTGTTTCATTTTCCTTAGCACAACTTGCTTTTCTTGATGAATACCGTGTGATACTTGAAGACATTTCCCATAGTGAAGATGAGCAACGATTTTATTGCCTGGGCAAAGTATCAGAAGGCATTTTAACGGTCAGGTTCACTTATCGAGATAGCAAGATAAGAATAATTGGAGCTGGCTATTGGAGAAAAGGAAAAAAGATATATGAAAAAGAAAATGGAATATACTGACGAACCGATGGGTAAAATCCGTGTAATTAAAGATTTTCTTCCTTCTCCGGAAGAGCTGGCCCTTAAAGATGAAACGGTGAAAATAACCATTTCTTTAAGTAAAACCAGCGTTGATTTCTTTAAGCAGGAAGCCAAAAAACATCATACTCAATATCAAAGAATGATCAGAAGGCTTCTTGATGAATATGCAACTCATCAGACATGAAACAGGTCCTTACAATTCAATGCAAGAACCTGTTTTTAGGAAAAATTGTATTATTTTCAAGGTAAAGAGCCCCCGTCCTCCCCCCATTACATTCCTTTATTGACCGCCGATGACAACCTTTTCTAGGGTCAGAAAACCTGAAGAAATGGTTAAGCTACAGACGACAACCGAACCAGTCTCCGGTGTCGTGTAACCACTGTCCCAACTCCCGGCCAGGGTTAATAATCTATCTTCATCAAGCAATAGCTGAATGGAGGCTCGGTTTTCACCAAAGTAGTCGTACCATCAATGACTATTCCGTCAATTATTACCGTTCCCCCGGTAATTGTCAGAGATCCGCCAATGCTCGATTGACCTCCGGAGTTATCACCGTAGTCAACATCCCAACCACCTGAAAGATTAACCTCGATGATAGATTGTCCGAACAACAAATCTTCGACTTAAGAGCCTGCTTCAGCTCTTATCTCTTGACCATCCTCAGAAGCATTATACGCCTCTCCGACAGTCGAATAACAGTGTGAACACCCATTACATCCACTTTCTTCAGAGACATAATTAATCAAATCCTGCCCAGACTGTCCCCGTGACATTATCGCGCACCTGATACCAGGTGGTTGCCGAGAGCGGCAGGTCACTGCCGTCGGCAGCTAACTTTGTATAAGAACGATCTCGCGTATAATGCGCGTCCTGCCCATAAAAAGCCTCACCCACCTCCGGCCTGCTGATCTCAACCGAATTATTATAAAACTTGCTCTGGCCCGTGTCCGGCAGCGGCTCCGCCGCCGGCAAGTGGCCGGGAAAAACTGCCTAAGCCAGAAATACGATAAATACTATTATCCGCCATTTCAATCTCATATCGAATTCCATACTAAATTTCAGACTCTCACCTTTACCTCTCACCTATCGGCTCACCAAAATTTGAAACCGTAAAAAAGTCATCGAAGCTCTCGGCTGTCAATTGGCCGTGGCTTAAGAGACGGCGTCAGCCAGACAATATCATAGGATTGTAATTCGACCAACAGTTTTCCTCCTGCCGCCGACCACTCCTTTTCGGCCAGAAGATCAAACCACTTTTTCCCCTCAATCTTGAGCTCATTAAGAGATATCTCCACATGACAAACACGATTGGTGACATTTGTCATCGTCAGAATATACTGATCCTTTTCCGGGGAGCTCCTTAAAACCGTAAAGACATCCGGTGAGATCATCAAGACCCGCTGCTCCCCATGCGGATGAAAGGCGCGGTGCCCCGTACGAGTGTGATAAAGCTTGCTGGCATAATGACGCAGGAGCGAAAGTTTGGAATTGGGGTCTTCAAAAGCTTGGGCTAAACTTGTACTGTCGATCACGCCTCGGTTAATGTCTCGATTTTGTTTGCTCTTTGCGACCAATTCGTAGTCGTTTGGAGTGCCGATAGTACCGTGGGCATAGATCGCCGGCACGCCTTGAAGAACCAGAGCAATGCTCCTTGACGCAACATAGCGCCTGACCTGAAATAAAACATCTTCATCACAGTTGTCGGCATTGATGGCACTCCACCAGGTTGAGTTGATTTCATAAGGCTCTTCGGTCATATCTTCGGTCATTTTGTAAGAGATAAGAGCGCCGTGTGCTTTTGCTTTTTGAGTGATAAAATCGATATCTTGCTGAGCGAGAATTCCTTTAACCCCCATAAGACCAATCCCGTCATGGGTGTCCAGCATATTAAAAAACGTGGCGCTGCCGGATGGAAGTTCTAAATCTTGCGCCCACCGGGAAAGGGCCGTGGCATCTTCTCTGTAGAAGGTATGCAGGACCAGCGGCGGCAAGGCAAAGTTGTAAACCATGTGGGCCTCATCATTGCCATTGCCGAAATAGGATATATTATCTTCATGAGGGACATTGGTCTCGGTAATCAAGGCTACGTTTGGAGCGACAGTATCCATCACATCGCGCAGGAGTTTTACTATCTCATGGGTTTCAGGCAGCTGGACACACTCGGTTCCGGGCTCTGCCCAGATGTAAGTCACGGCATCAAGGCGAATAATGTCAGCTCCTCTGCGTACATAATAAAGCAGTCCTCTGATTAACTCCCTGAGGGCGTAAGGATCTCTGAAATTGATGTCAACCTGATCTTCTGAAAATGTAGTCCATACATACCTGGGACCATCGATTGTATGAAATTTAGTCAGGATGTCGGAAGTACGGGGACGAAAGATCTTACGGCGCTGATCAGGAGTCAGCTCATCAGGCGATTCATAGGATATGAAAAAGTTTTTAAAGTGAGGATTTCCCCGCAAAAACTCCTTGAACATCCGTGATTTTGATGAACAATGGTTCAATACACCATCAAACATAAGATCATAATTGGCGGCCATATTAAGGATATCGACCCAGCTTCCCAGCCTCCGGTCAACAGCCTTGAAGTTAACAACTGAGAAACCTCGATCAGAAGAGTAAGGGAAAAAGGGCAGAATGTGCAGGGTATTGATAGCGCCCAAATTGTACGTATCGACAAAATTGTGTAAGGTAGCAAGAGGCGTACTACCTTGGCCTTTGATCATGTCACCATAAGTGATCAGAACCATATCCTTTTCAGTGAACCGTTCTTTTGCTACAAAATATTTTTCGGCGGTTATCAAAGCCTCAGGTTTATGGGCGTAATGAACTTTGAGAATGCGCTCCAATTCAGGCATTATCCTTTCCGCTTTCTCTTTACCGTAGAGGAATAGAAGACGCGAAAACATCCGTTCTTTTTTTTCGGGCGCAATCTCCAAAATCGGTTTTGTGAAATCCGGTTCCGGGTTGTAACCGATCCTGGTGATTTTGGTCACATCCCTGCCATCCCGATTTCTGCCGGGAATTTTACTTGATTTAATCATCACCTGTTTTCCTTATCCCAAGTAAATCTTTCAAAGCACAAACACAGAAAAAAATCTAATTGTCATGATGAAAGGGGTAACTCAGTGCGCAAAGGCAATGTAAAACGAAAAGTGCTGCCCTGACCCGGCCCTGCACTTTCAGCGCAAATGGTGCCACCATGCATCTCAATAATCTGTCGCGAAAGTGAAAGCCCAAGTCCGGTCCCCTGAAACTTTCTGCCGCTGGAACCGTCAGCCTGTTCAAAAGGTGCGAAAATCCTCTGCAGATCCTGCGCAGCGATACCGATGCCGTTGTCTTTAACCTCAAACTGAAGATATTTATCATTTTCCAACAGTTTCGCCGTAACCGTAACAACTCCTCCATCAAGGGTGAATTTTACCGCATTGGCCAATAAATTGTAGAGCACCTGCTTAAATTTACGTTCGTCGGCAATAAAACTTGCTGGAAGAGCTTTATCGATATTGGTCTCGATTTTAAGCCGGTGCTTGGCCGCTTTATGCTTAATCATATTGATACATCCAGCAAAAAATGATTCTGTTTGTATCTGGTTATGCTCCATATCCATCTTTCCAGACTCAATTTTTGAAAGATCGAGAATCTCGTTAATCAGGTCCAGAAGATGCCGGCCGCTGGTTAAAACGTCCTGGAGATACTCCTTCTGGGTATCGTTGAGAGAGCCGGCTCTTTCTTGGGCCATCAGATCGGTAAAACCGATAATATGATTGAGTGGAGTTCTAAGTTCATGGCTCATATTAGCGAGAAATTCACTTTTCGCCCGGTTGGCACCTTCTGCGGCCCGGCGGGCTTTTACCTGTTCAAGTTCGATTCTCTTACGTTCCGAAATATCACGAATAACCACCAGGCTGGCTGGTCGGCGATTATAGTTGATCTGACAGGCATTAAGCTCCACCGGACACTCTTCGCCAGTTCTGTGTTTGAAAACGGATTCATACTTGGAAGTAAAAATCTCTCCACGTATACGAGCATCATGACGGTCCACAACGGTATCGATTTCTTGAGGATGCAAATAATCTATGAAATTTTTATCAATTATCTCATCAAGATTATAACCCAACATCTTTGCCATCTGCGGATTAGCATAGCAAAGTTTATAGTCCTGAACAATGACTATACCGTCATTGGCCCGTTCAACCAGGTTACGATATTTCTCTTCACTCTCCTGCAGAGAGTATTGAGCTTCCTTCAACTCATTAACTTTTCCAACCAGCTTGAGGTTACTGCCGGAAAGCCTGCCAAGCGCATCTTCTCGATATTTTTCAGCCAGGTAGGAATAGACTGCTACCACCAAAAACGCCATCGAGAAACGTACTTTAAATCCACCAGGATAGCTGTTAACAAATGGTAATAGATGATCAACTAGAAAAAAAACAAGTGTCGCCACAAAAAAAAGAGCGGTTGCTCGAGCCCCCTTTTTTGCACCCAATAGAAAAAATCCCATCAGTGGAAAAACAAAATACCATACATGACCAGTATGATTGACCCCGCCGGAGGTAAAGAGATAATAGAAAAGGAGACCGGCCAGCAGTAAAGCACAACTCGCGGCCCTCTCATAATTCTGACTTGTTTTTAAATATAAAAGATTGGCCACCAAAACCAGTGCAGCCCCGAAATCAACCAGGCCAACCACGTTTGAACCGCAGAAAAAAGCCGAGACCCCCATAACCAGCAGCATGGCAATCGCAAACAAGCTTCCAAAAATCAGCACCAAATGCTTTTGCTCTACGTTTAACTGATCATCACCAAGCTCTCCTCCACCCCTAACCTGAAACCAGTTCATCAAGAGAGAGATAACTCCTCTCTCCCCAACCTTTCGGTTTTCCTCTAGGTTTCCTGCCATATTTTTGACCCCATATTGAATTTTTAAGGCAGCCTTCTTCTAAACTGCCAACCTTTCTCAAGCCAGATCGGGAAAAGTTGCGGCTCCGGCCGGACAGATAATTTTTCCAGCTCGCAGGTTCAGGGCTGCAGCCTGACCTTGGTTCTCGTTGATAAAACTATCCAGCCCCAGGTTTGCAAGTTTACGACAATAGGGATTGATATCCATGATAATGACGTTGGCCCCAAGCCCGGCCGCAACCTGGGCGGCGTTGGTGCCGACAACCCCGGCGCCGATAATCATAACAACCTCCAGCCTGAAATTTAAGATATTACCAAATAAGTTAGTAGTAGTTGCAGATTGGCCGGTTTTCTCCCTCTATCAAGTTAACCTTTCGAGATGGAGGCGCTGACGACTGTCAAAGAGGCGGCGAGCACCTAAAGAGACCGCGGCAATGGTACCAAAACCACTGCCCGAGCCGATCAGAAACATAATCAAAACCTGATACTTGACCGCTTCCAGAGGCGGGCTGCCGGCCAGGATCTGTCCGGTCATCATACCCGGCAGACTGACGATGCCGGCCGCCATCATGGCATTAATAGTCGGCATCAGGCCGGACCTGATACTTTCGCGGCGGATTTCGGTCAAAGCCTCAAACCAGGTCTCCCCCAGCATCAAGCGATTTTCGATAATCTGACGCTGTTGCCAGACATTATGCAGCAATCTGTCAAAACCTAAAGAGACACCGTTCATAGTGTTGCCCAGCAACATTCCAAGCAGGGGAATGGCATAACGCGGTTCGTACCAGGGTTGGTTATTGATAACCACAGTCAGCGTAAAAATTACCATTGGAAAAGAGGTCAGAAACATCGACAATGTACCAATACCAAAACCCCATAGACCTTTAAATTTGCGCTTTTGCCGACGTGAAACCTCGCGCCCGGCATTAAGCAGCATGAAAACGCTTAAAACGGCGATCCAGCCCGGACCGGCACTGGTAAAGAGCCATTTCAGAATAAAACCGATGAGCAGCAGTTGAACAGTTGTTCTTAAAGCAGCAACCACAATCTGACCGGCGATCTCAAGACGCAGGGGCAGAGATAAAAGAGCCAGGAAAATGACCGATAAGGAGGTCAGGAGAAGATCGAACGCAGTCAAGGGAATAACGTTCATGCTTTATCTCCTGATACAACCAGGTCAAGCCGACCGTTTTCAATCCGGTAGTGGCGCCCGCCGAGACGACGACCCTGTTCAAAGTCATGGGTAACCCAGAGAATAGCTGTACCATGCTTATGTTGGTAATTGAGAAAAAGATTCTCCACCCGTTTGCTGTTCTCCGGGTCAAGATTGGCAGTGGGTTCATCGAGCAACAGGACTTTAGGCTTATTCTGAAGCAGACGCAAAATTGCAAGTCTTTGTTTTTCGCCCGATGAAAGCCTGGTTATCGACCAACTCATAACATTGCCGTCAAAACCCATAGCCATCAGCATTTCCTGAGCCAAAGACCCTTGAAAATGTTCACCCACAGTATCATGCCACCACTGACTTTCAGCCGGCAGCAATGCCACCCGCCGCCGCCATTCCGGAGCCGACCAGGATTGACAAAACTCTCCGTTGAGCAGCACCTCACCATCATGCGGATCAATATCGGCCAAGGCTCGCAAAAGAAGGCTTTTACCAGCTCCAGAAGACCCCGAGAGAGAGACTGTTTCACCCTCTTCAATAATAAGGTCAAAAGGACCGAAATGGTGATAAACGAGGCCCTTTACAGTCAGTTTTGGCATATGGGTCATTCCAAAGGTTGAGATTCTTTGAGAAATTTAGACTTCTCCGGTTTCAGCCTGAGGTTTCCGGTTCCAGCCATGGTTTGAGAGTGCGCAGCAGGTTCAGGGAGCGCTCCTGCCAGGCGGGATAGTTGGCAGCCCTGCTCCAGGATGCAGCGGCAGCAGGAAAATCATTCTCATTCCAGGCGCAATAGCCGGCCAAAAGATGCTGATAACCATCATCTTCGGCAATTTTTTCAAGTTTTGTAAAAATCTTATAGGCTTCTCGATAGCGCCCGGCATAATAGAGAATCTTGCCCCGCCTGAAATCCGTATCGATCTCTGGATTAAGCTTTTGTAAATGATCCAGAGCTTGCAAAGCCTTTGTCGGCTCCCCACTCTGCTGATAGAGAGAGGTAAGCGCCTCTAACTCCTGACGGGAGGGCTCGTTCTCCGCA
>JANTGZ010000095.1 GCA_024762675.1 Thermodesulfobacteriota bacterium
AAAAGGGTAATCGGGCGAACAAGGCCAACCTTCATCCCCGCTTCGCGAACCTGTTCAATCGCACTTTTGACAATTCGGGCGACGCTGCCAAAGGCCACGACCACCAACTCTGCGTCCTCGGTGTCAACCTCTTCAACCATAACATCATCACGTTCAATACGATCGTATTTTTCCTGCAGGTGCCAGTTATGTTTCTCCATCTCACCATCGGCAAGAAAGAGAGATGTAATCCGCCGCGGAGCCCGACCTTTAGCCCCGGTAATCAACCAGTCGCGATCGGGATCACCACTGGTTTTTTCCGGAATCCAGGGAACAATAGGCTCCTTAATCTGGCCCAAAATGGCATCCCCTAAAACCAGGGTCAGTATCCGGTATTTCTCGGAAAGCTCAAAGGCCTTGATGGTTAAATCGTAGAGCTCCTGACCCGTATGCGGGGCCAGCACAATAAGCTTATAATCGCCATGCCCACCCCCCTTAACCGACTGAAAATAGTCACCTTGGGTCGCATTTATACCACCCAGGCCGGGACCCTGACGACTCATATTGACGACTACAGCCGGCAACTCATTACCGGCAAAGTAGGAGAAACCCTCCTGCATCAAAGAGATGCCAGGGCCGCTGGACGAAGTCATACACCTAACTCCGGTCGCGGCCGCCCCGAGCAGCATATTTATTGAGGCGATCTCGCTCTCGGCCTGAAGAAATTCACCGCCAACTGTCGGCAGATGCTCGGCCATATATTCGGGAATCTCATTCTGCGGGGTTATCGGATAGCCGAAATAGTAGTGACAGCCGGCATTGATTGCCGCCATTGCTATAGCTTCGTTACCTTTAGTAAAAACCTTCTTCGGGGCACTCATGCCAGACCTACCTCCAGACCGCAAGCGCTACATCAGGACACATCTCGGCACAGCGACAACACCCGATACAAGCATCCGGATTCACCACTACAACGTGCTGATAACCACTCAAATTAATCCCCTTCCCGATCTCAAGAACATGCTCGGGACAGGCGTCGACGCAAAGAGCACAGCCCTTGCAGCGTTCTATCTCTATTTCAACCTTTGGCATCGTCTTTACTCTTCTCCCAATGGTTTTACTGTTGAACCCATAATAATAGTGACAGGTTCTGCACAATCAATAAAAGCTGATCTTATAGTGGTTCGCAAAGAGGGTTGTCAACTTAAAAAACTATGTCGCAACTTTTTTGACTTCTTATGGAAACAAGAGAACCATCTACTTTAAAGCCCGGATTCAAACAAAGCTGTAGAAGGAAAAATCATCACTCCCAACATCGGTTGGCGTATGTGCGAAAAAATCGGTCGCGGCAGCCAGAAAGTCAAGATACTCGGAAAAACGTTCCGGCTCACTGACCCGCTCAATTTCGCAACCATAGTAAAAGAACCCGTTAACCCGTCCGGCCTTAACATTTTTAACCTTGCATTTAAGCTGCAGGCGGCACTCCGCCGTAACATTTATTTCAAGCAGAAAATTGCGGGAGATTTTGTTTTCACTGACGACACCCGCCCCACGAGGACCGATATCGACTATATATGAGCGCTGCGACAAGAGAACGCTGTGGCCATCTTTATGCATGGCCGTCAAGGTTACCGGGACAAAACCATTATAGCGAGGGCTGCTCCAGAGACTCTCTTTGGTTACCCCTCTTTCATCAGGAAGCTTAAGGCAGAGATGGTAGAATGGGACGTAGCTTACCTTGAGCACTGAAGTCTTGAAATCATACCTGATGCCGGCATGCTCATAGCTTAAACAGAGAAGATTATTAACATAAACCGAGTCGAAATAGCGCCATCGCCCAGCTTTCGTCTTAATTTTTGGCCGATCTACAATAATGGTATCACCAACCCGAGTCAAGATGTGGGACTGATACTGATCACCGGTCACAACCCTGGCGACATTTACACTCTGATATGGTGCAAACTGTAACTCTACAGCCATTTAACGCCCCCCTTTTTCCACTCTCCAAAAAGCCGGATCGCCACTACCCCGGCAATATGCAAAGGCTTAGAGCGCTACCGAGCCTCCTTACATATGCTTTCCCAGACATCTTCAACCTGGTTGCGGGTATATGCGAGATCTTTAGTGTTATCAATTACAAAATCGGCAAATTGCAATTTTTCATCAATCGGCAGCTGAGCTTTAAGAATGTTTGCCGCAGCTTCCTGAGTAATACCGTCGCGGGCGGCGAGACGCTCAACCTGTACATCGGCCGGCACATGAACAACCAGTATTTTATCAAAAAGATGCTGTAGATTCAACTCGATAAGGAGGGGAACTGCAACTTGAATGATAGCGGCCGAACCCTCAGCAGCGATTTCGTCAGCCTGCTTAAAAAACTCCTCGTAGATGGACGGATGTGTAAAGCTTTCGAGTTTTTTGCGCTTCTCCATATCGCCAAAAACAATATCAGAGAGTTTCCGGCGATCTAGAGAACCATCCTCAGCTAACACCTGACGACCAAAATAGTCAACAATTTTTGCTAATCCCGGAGTCCCCGGCTCAACCACCTGACGAGCAATCAGGTCAAAATCGATCAATGGCGAGCCCAGTTCACTGAGCATCTTAGATACTGTACTTTTGCCGCTGGCAATACCGCCGGTGACGCCCAAAAGAAGGCACCGACTATCACCTTTGATTTTTGTCATTATTAATATTTAATCACCGCACTGCCCCAGGAGAACCCAATACCTGTGGTCAACATGACGATATAGTCTCCTTTGCTGATTTTCCGATCCTGAACCGCCAGGTCAATGTTAAAAAAGGTATCTTGAGAACCGAAATGACCAAAACGCTCTAGATAATTTGCTGATGAGCTCTCCAGAGGTATCTCAAGCTGTTCCAGCAGTATCTCCTGAACCTTCAGGTTGGCATTAACCATCGAAAAAAAACCGACCTGATCTCGGTTGATCCCGGCTTTTTTCATTGCTGCCAAGACGGTCTCGGCCATAACCGGAATATAGATCTCCTTGAATTCATGTCGGGCTCGTTCCGGATCAATACACTGGTAGGTGTGCATGTTTTTCTGCAAGGTTTCACTGGAAGCCGGATGACACAGGCCGCCGGCCTGGACGCACCAGAGGTCATAATAGTTTCCCTTGGTAATTATTTCACTGGCAACAGGTTGCAAATCGGAGTGACCCTTTTTGAGAATTACAGCTCCACCGCCATCACCGAAAAAAACTGAATCGGCGGTGTGATGGTGGGTAAACTGACTCCATTTGTCGCCGGTGACCAGCATAACCGTATTGCAACCTTCATTTAGGGCTATCTGGGCTTTAGCGATCTGCATGCCGGTCAACATACCGCAGCATCCCTGCGACAAGTCAAAACCCATGGCCCGACCGGCACCAACAGCATCCTGAACCCGGCCCGCAGAAGGCGGCAGAATATAATCTGGAACCCCGGCGCCACAATAGATAATAAGGTCGATCTCCTGAGGGTCAAGGCCGCCGTTCTGCAGTGCAGCTTCAGCGGCCAAGATCGCCATCTGGCTGGGTAATTCGTCGGCTGCCGCCTCACGTACCGTCCGGGCGCCGGCAAATTCTGCGACAAAAGCCGGGATCCCGGCTTTTTCAGCCAGCTCAAGCAACGGAATCTCTTTTTCCGGCAAATAAAAACCCATGGCGGCAATACCGCACTCCGAATTACTCATCTTTTCATCTCCTTTTATTGACTTGTTGGCCTATTGGCCACTGAAATCAGGTTTTCGTTTAGCCAGAAAAGCAGCTAATCCCTCTTTTTTATCTTCAGTGTAGTGATTGACGCTGGCTGATAGAATTTCCATCAAGCTGTCATTGGTTTCATGAGGAGCCGCCGCCGCGTACAGGGCATCCTTGATCAGACTCATGGCTATCGGCGGCTGGTCGGCCAGTTTTTTGACTAATAATTCCGCTTCAGGCCCAAGCTCTTTCTCAGGGAAAGACCAATTTACCAACCCTTTCACTTTGGCTTCAGCTCCGCTTATCAGCTCGCCCAGCAAACACATCTCCAGGGCTGTCCCAAAACCAACCAGGCGCGGGAGACGAAAGGTGGCCCCACCTGCAGCCACCAGACCAAGAGTGATCTCCGGCAGTCCCATTTTTGCATTATCGGAGGCAATACGGAAGGTACAGGCCAAAGCCAGCTCCAGTCCTCCGGCCACGGCAGCGCCATGCAAGACAGCGACTGTCGGCTGGGGCAAACTCTCCACCATTTTAAGCATCCGATTAAAATTCTTGAGAAATACCCTGGCATTAAGCGGGTTGTATGGTTTCTCCTGAATGTCTACACCAGCACAAAAAGCTTTGCCGTTACCGGTCAGCATGACTGCCCGGATTTCAGGGTTATCGCGAATCAAGGCCAGCTCTTCTTCCAGCTCACCAACCATCGATGTGGTAAAAGCATTCAAATTCTGCGGTCGGTTCAAGGTAACAGTTGCCACCTTTCCCGCATGGGTTACCTTAATTGTCTCAGCCATA
Organism: Thermodesulfobacteriota bacterium; assembly: GCA_024762675.1. Taxonomy (GTDB): domain Bacteria; phylum Desulfobacterota; class Anaeroferrophillalia; order Anaeroferrophillales; family Tharpellaceae; genus Tharpella. Next base: position 4,479 of record JANTGZ010000095.1, read on the forward strand.
ATACGAACTCCTACTCCACCACCGTAAACTTCCAGGCACAAAACCAACCTTCGGGATGTTTATCCGGCGGGCAGCCGATACACTCTGTCTCAATCCGAGAATCTATGGTTTTGGCGAAGTAGGGATATTCGACCAAACCAGCTGATTTACATGGATAATCCTCCAAACCCCGACGCTGCCGGGCAACCTGAACTCGACACTCATTCATTCGAAAAATGATACAGTTTTCATCCACATCTTCAATCGACTGTTTGTTGATCAAGGCATACATTCTAAAAGCCAGAGCCTTCTTTAAGGCTGGAATACCACCGTTATCAGGCAGTTCAAGAAGCTCTTTAATACGATCCGCCTCATAAGGAGAGTAACGGGTCCAACAGGTATCGTTACAACGCTTGGCGTCATTCATACCAAACTTATTTTCGACCGCCTGAAACCAGATCCCATCATTAGCCAGCCAGTTAACACCAAGATTTTTAAGCAAGTCAAGCAGATCCTCTCGAGAAAGGCTATGAAGATGAGCCGGCACTCCATCCTTGATCTCAAAACCAAGAATCTTACCCAGACGTTTTAGCTGATTACCAAAACTGGCTCCCCAGACTTCTCTCTCAGCCGCCAAGGCTCTCTCCATGCCCAGTTGATGCTCAACCTCGGCAAACCAGCAGCCATAGTGCACCATTGTCCGCCGGAAGGAGTCCATTACCATTTGCACCAGCAATGCATCGTCCGCTTCGTTAATAATCTTGCTCATATCATTCATACTTTACCTCTCCTTTTCTCTATTGTTTTGCTATAAAATAACTCTTCTCTCCTATATCAAAAGAAAAATTGCCATCATCATCCTCTTTAAGCAGCTCCGCCAAGCGAAAATGGGCGGCAGGCAAGCAGCGGGCCTCAAACTGTCCCTCCTTAACCTTGACCTGCAACGCTCCACTATCATCCAGCTCCAGACTTTCAGGGTCAAGCTTTTCACTGGTGCCATCATCAAGCTTCAAAATGACTTGCGCAAGCTCCCCGACACTGCCTTTTTCCACCACTATATCATGAATAAAAAAAGGAGTTTTCTCAACCTTTACCGGAGCACGTTTCCCTTTGTAATCAATAAAAATTTGACCTGTTGAGCCATCTACAGTCAGGGAACTTTTAAAAAGTGCCAAGACTTCGTGATGAATGATCTTGTTACCTTCGTACCACCACTGCCCCTGACCATCTATCAAAATATAATCGGTGCCCTCCTGCATACTAAACTCCATTCCTTAATTATACATTCTTACCAAAAAAGCACAACACTAAATTACTGCCAGCATCATCACTGCAATTGACAATGTCTACACTCAAGTATCAGACAAAGTCAAGCCGCCTGTACCCATTAATAATAAAGGTAGCAGCTTAAGCTCTGCGGGATTCCTGCCAAATTGTCATCAGGATTTTATAGCCGGCGAGGATGGTACCTTTAAGGGTGCCACTGATTTTTGAGTGTCCAATACGCGAACGGTATGAGACCGGTAGTTCAAGGATGCGGGCTTTTTTCTTAAGAGCACGAATCTGCATCTGGACGGTCCAACCCCAAGTCTGATCGTCCATCTCAAGACTTAAAAGGAGGTTGTACTCGAGAGCCCGAAAAGGGCCTAGATCACTATATGAAAAACCCCAGATAAGATCGATAAGCCGGGTAGCAAGGAGATTGCCGAAACGAGCTTGTGGAGTCAGGGTTTTGCGAGAGGAGCGTTTCAGGGTACGAGAACCGAGTGCGAAAGTAAAGTCTCCGGCCTGCAGAGGTTTAAGCAAAAGCTCTATCTCAGCCGGATAGTCACTATAGTCGCCATCGATAAAAGCAACAAAACGAGGAGTAATGCCCTGCTCTCTGAGCCAGGCCATTCCTTTGAGACAGGCACGACCATAACCGCGCTCAGGCTCAGACAAAACAACGGCCCCGGCGGCTTGGGCGACGGCGGCTGTCGAATCTTGACTACCGTTGTCAACCACAATCAGCAGCTTGCGGCAATGAGGCGGCAACTCGGCCATAACCCGACCGATTGCCGCCTCTTCATTTAAAACCGGGATAATGACCGCAAGCTCCGGCTCCCGCTCAAAGATGCGGCCAGTTGTGTTGAGCAACTAAAAAAAGACTCCATTTTTAAATGAGATAACCAGCCCCAGGCCGGCTACAACCAGAAACCAGACAATCATCAGATTAAGGGTCAATTTACCAAATTTTTCCAGATCCATAATATCTCTCCTGCATACCTCTTATATTTTACTTTACGACTCCGTCAAAGTTCCACGCCCGAGCTTGAAAGCCACTATCATTGGGTAGGCAATCACCACCAGCCCCATGACAAAGGTACCAAAGAAAAGCGCGGTACTGCCCCAATCAACATTGACCGGATAGTCATAGATAGAGTACTCAAAAACTCCAAGATAGGTCATCCGTAACGCCTCACGGGCCGTCCCCATACCTAAGATTGCAACAAAGGAGAGCAGGGCCATGGGAATGGCGTAACGATCCGGCTCATTTTCCGCCTTCATAAGGCCAACCAGCAGAAGAAGGCCCAGAGCAGCCCCAACCCACAGGAAAGGATTTTTCATAAAGTGGAGATCTGCGGGCACTGTCAACAGCCACCAAAAACCGACAACCACTTGAATCATGGCAGCAATTTTGGCCATTCTGGCACCGGAACGTCCTACCCAGTCGAGATAGGCACCATCAAAATCCGAGCGCGGTCTGAAATACCAGGCGTAGAGCATCATGAAAATACCGATATTGATAAAGGCCGGCACCATGAAGTGAGTGAAACGACCAAGCTCAAAACGATAGAGGCTGGTGCCGGTAGTCACCAGTCCCCCGTTGGCCGTATACCATTCGAGCCACTGGCCGGGCACCAGGGCCTGAACCGAAAGAGCACTGATAATAATCCCGGCGCAGAGTACGAAAACTAATGCCAAACCCCCAAAAAGACCATAGCCCTGAGGATTTTTTTTACGTTTCAGATAGAAAACGTAGGTGGCCAGAAAACCTAATGCGACAACCAAGAGAAAGATCATTGCCCACCAGGCCGACAAGGTGTTGGAAACATACCAGAATGGGTCATAGATTACCTGAACGAAGAGCAGAGGCGCCACTCCCAGCACTATCGCCACAGAGAGATTGATAGTACTCACCTGGGCCAGAGCTTTCGAGAGGCGTCGATTAAAATCACCGCCCTTGAAATGTTCGTAGACCGCAACTGCAATCCCGCCGACAACCAGATTGACAAAAAGAATATGTAAAGCAAAAGTCAAGACCATCAACAGTTGAAAGACCCAAGGGAAGAACGGCACTCCAAACGGGTCGCGTAAGGCCTGCAAAGTAGAATTAATATCCATAATCAAAGCTCCTTATTCATATTGCTTAAAACCATCATTGCTGAACTACTCACCACTAAGAACCCATTCAGGGGTTGGCGGTTCTTCCTCATTATTCGGAACAATCGACGCCATATAAGCGGCCGCCGCACGACGTTCAATCTCATTGCCGGCAAAAGCCGGCATATAAGCATAGTCATCGCCGATAGTTTCAAGAAAGGTTGCCAGGTCTTCAGCCCCGGGGATTCCCATTGAGGCAATCAATCCCGGCAAAGAGCTGCGTCCGTCAACTTCCATCGTATGGCAGATCACGCAATTGGCTTTAGTCACCAACATCCCGACCTGAAGATAATTCTTCTCATTAATATTGCGCCACTCATCCGGCACAAAATAGTTACTTTGCAGAAAACCCTCCTCCTGAAAGCGTGCGAGCTCGGATTTTATCCCTTTGACTTCAAGATCGTGGGCCACAACCTGATTGCTGTACATATAGCCGGGCATCAGATAGGGACGCCGGGAAAACTCACGCACACTCTCGCCACCGCCGATCCCGACGAAAAGGACTATAACCATGGCAATCGCAAGAACCGGATGAACCAAAGCCGTACGGCCGGCTATCAGAAGGATAAAATAGATCGCAACGATCACCCCGACTATCAGCGATACTTTAAACATCATCGCGGCATAAGGGATTGTGGCCAGGATTTCATGAGCTGTCGCCGGGAGTTTGAAATAGTACCAAACCGCGAACAGGGCCCCCAAAACCAGGCCTCCAAGCCCCCAGCGACCGGCAGTTTTGACGACATAGTCTTTGGTCTCTCCGGCCTTCATGAAGCCGGCCATCACAGCCGCAAACATGCCTGAAATTGCAAGCATCATCATAGTGCGATAAAAAAGCTGCGGCCAGTAGGTCGGGTTGAAAAACCCATCAAAAAAACCACCCGTCTCAAGCCACTTGCCGGGAGTCATCATAAAGGCGAGGATACCGGTGATGATAACCATGCTTATCCAGGCGGCCCAGGCGTAGATCAAGCCGATGCGCATATGGGTTTTAGGAGCTACCTTGCCAAAGGTATAATAGTAGGTATAAATTGTTACAATTTCAATAACAAAAAAGACCCACTCAGTAGCCCAGCCCCAGACATAATTGTGAATCAATCCCGAAATCGCTCGCGGACTGATAATCGTGCTCGCAAACCAGATACCGACTCCGGTAATCGACCCCAGAACAAAACAGAAAATCAGGATCATCAAAGCAAATTTCTTGATATAGTCAAGCAGTTCCTGATTATTGTCGGCATGTCCGCGACGTTCGAGAAAATAAGCCATCCAGAAACCACCTGTGGCCAGATGACATGGAAGAATATGAAATGTCGCAATCAGAGCGATAATCATTCCTCCGCCAATGGTTGGGAATTCAAATAATGGATACATAAACCACCTCTCCCTCTTCGTTAACCATAACTGTAAAATAATGGATGAAGCATATCGAAATCAAACTTAACAAAGAAAATCCCCTTTGTCAAGATTAAATCAATCAAATCAGGCACCTATAACTCACCATTCAAGTCGGATTTAGTCCGGAACCGCACTAAAACACCTCGACCCCGACATAATCCTTGACAGAAAAAGCGCGCTGATGATAGGAATTCGCTACTTTTTTCGCCGGTTTCCATCACTTTATCTTTTCGCCCCCTAATCGTGGAGCGTCACCAGAAATGCCGAACAACAATTTTGAAACAGCTTCAGAAGCCCCGACCAGCG
>JANTGZ010000096.1 GCA_024762675.1 Thermodesulfobacteriota bacterium
ACCATGAAAAGCCAGGGGTTCTAATTTTCTATTCTGAGTTGGAAATGTAAAAAAGGATTACAACAGACCTGATCAAATCAGGTTTGTTGTAATCCTTTTTTTTGGTTTTCCAGCTCTGTCTTTCGGTGGTTGTGGTTTCATATAAGTTGAAGCCATTAAGGTTACTGCTTTCATGGTCGTGGTTTTTATGTTATACCGTGACTATGACTACTTTTCATGAGAGTGATTTTCTGGTTTTGGGCAGCGGTATTGCCGGGCTCTTTTTTGCTTTGCAGATGGCTGATTCCGGGCTCGTTCACATTATCACCAAGAAAAAAGAGACCGATACTAACACCAATCTGGCCCAGGGCGGGATTGCGGCGGTACTCGATGCGGCGGACTCCTTTGCCGGGCATGTTGAAGACACGATGCGGGCCGGGGTCGGGCTTGGACATCGAGAGGTGGTTGATCTGGTGGTTAAAAAGGGACCGGAAGCTCTTAAGGAGCTGATCACTTTGGGGGTCTCTTTCAGCCGTAATCCCGATTCTGCGACCGGTTACGATCTTGCCCGTGAAGGTGGTCACTCCCGGCGCCGTATTCTCCATGCGGCTGATTGGACCGGGCGTGAGATAGAAGAGGTGTTGGTGGCCCGTTGTCGGGAGCATAAAAATATTGTGCTCTGGGAAGATATGGCGGCTATCGATCTGCTCACGGCTCACAAATGGCTCGGTGCCGGTTATAGAGATGATTACTGTTGGGGAACCTATGCCTTTGATCGGGCCAGTGGTCGGGTTCATGCTTTTGTGGCTGGGTCGACCCTGCTGGCTAGTGGTGGAGCCGGTAAGGTTTATCTCTACACGACCAACCCCGATATCGCAACCGGTGACGGGGTTGCCATGGCGCAGCGGGCTGGGGTTAAGATTGCCAATATGGAGTTTTTCCAGTTTCATCCGACCTGTCTCTATCATCCTTCGGTGAAAAATTTCCTGATTTCTGAAGCGGTTCGCGGTGAAGGGGCGATTTTGAAACTTAAAAATGGTTCTCCCTTTATGGCTTCTTATGATGAACGTAAGGGGCTTGCGCCCCGGGATATTGTGGCCCGGGCGATCGATTTTGAGATGAAAGCGGGGGGGGACGATTGTGTTTTCCTTGATATAAGTTTTAAGCCGGCGGAGTTTATTCGGAATCGTTTTCCCCTGATCTATTCCACCTGCCTAAAGCTTGGGATCGATATAACCAAAGAGCCGATTCCGGTGGTTCCAGCAGCCCACTATCTCTGCGGTGGAGTGCAGGTTGACCGGCGGGGGCGAACCTCTCTGCCGGGCCTCTATGCCTCCGGTGAAGTGGCCTGCACAGGCCTGCATGGTGCCAATCGTTTGGCCAGCAATTCACTTTTGGAAGCGGTGGTTTACAGCTCTTTAGCCGCCGCCGATATTAAAAAAGAACATTCTCAAAAACCGATTAATCTACCTAAATTCCCGAATTGGCGCTATACTCATAAAAAGGATCCTGATGAGAAGGTAGTGATTACCCAGAACTGGGATGAAATTCGCCGCTTCATGTGGAATTATGTTGGTATCGTGCGCTCACATAAACGTCTTCTACGGGCTAAGCGGCGCATCGATTCCCTGGCTAACGAACTTCATGAATTCTACTGGGATCAGGCTCTCTCGGTAGATCTTTTAGAGCTGCGTAATATCGCAGTGGTTGCCGACCTGATAATCACCTCGGCGCTTTATCGCAAAGAGAGTCGTGGTTTGCACTATAATATCGACTACCCTGAACTTGACGACGAAAATTGGTTGATTGATACGGTGTTTGAAAACGGACAGTGTTACAGCCAGAAAGTCATATAATTTATGAATAGTGTCAATACCAGCAGTTGTTATCTCGCCGACATCGATTTTGATGATCGGACTTTTCCTTTCTCTTACGGGTTGCTGCCAGCTAGTCTGGAGATCTCAGTCGTAAAGGTTGGTCTATTGCAGCCCCCTTTACTTCTATCCGGGGATAAAGGTCTTAAAATTGTCTGCGGTCGGCGTCGTCTTGAGGTTTTAAAGAGATTAACTGATGGGGCTGAAAAAATATCTTTCTATCTGGTCGAAAACAGCAGTGCCAAGGAACTTTTCCGGCGGGCTCTTTGGGAAAATCTGGCGTTTCGTGAGTTTAATCTGGTAGAGACGGCAGATATCTATGTTGCGGCCTCGCAACTATTTACTGCAGATGAGATTGAGAGAGAGATTATGCCGGCCTTGAAACTTCCTTTGCGGCCACGTTTCCGGTTACGCTGTCAGGCGATCACTGAATTTCCTGGAAAATTGCGCGATCTGCTTGCCTTAGGCATTTTTGATGCGGAAACGGTTGATCTTGTCGGGGAGTGGTCGGACGACGAGAGGAGTGCTTTGACAGACCTGGTTAAGGATGCCGGGTTAAGGCGCAATAAATTGCGAGAGGTTGTCAGCCGTTTGGATGATCTGGCCCGCCGTGATAAAGTCTCGCCGCTTAAATTTCTATCGGCGGCCCGAAAAGCGGCTTTTTGTGAGGATGGCAGCATCGCTGTCGAATTGTTGCGCGGCCATCTTAAAGCCTTGCTCTACCCCCATCTGACAGCGGCCCGTCAGGAGTTTGCAATTAACCAGGAGAAATTCTCCTGGCCCGCAAATCTGCGTCTCGACCCGCCGCCCGATTTTGAGGGCGGCGATTACCGTTTAAGTTTTACCTTCACAGACTCGAGAGAGTGGGAAAAAATATGTGACAAGCTTAATTCGGTAGCTTTGGAAGATATTGATGAACTCTGTCAACGTGGATAAATATTCTCGCTCTCTTTTTCGTCCGACAACGGTGCTGGTTGAAGATGAGGCTTCGGGCTATCCTTTGACTGAGTCGATCTTAAGCCGTTTGCCCAATGCAGAAGTTGTTGTAATTAAGCGTCCAACCAGTGAAAATCTTGTCCGTTTAAGTCAGCAGTTCAGCCCTGATACTACCTTGCTCTTAGGTTCTCATCGTGGTCGTTTCCTGAAAGCCTGTCCCGGAACTGCAGAGAGTTATCGCTGCTGTCTCTACCAGATTCTCCATCTTGGTCTGGGGTGTAATATCGGCTGCAGTTATTGCGTGCTTCAGGGCTATCTCAATAATCCCTTCATCACCCAGTTTGTCAATCTTGACGACGCCTTTGCCGAACTTGATCGTGAACTTGAGCGTCCGGGAGTTTTTTACCGTATCGGCACGGGAGAGTTTACCGACAGTCTTTTTATGGATCCGCTGACCGGGTTGGCACCACGCTTACTTGATTATTTTGGGCGCTGTGAAAATGCCGTGCTCGAGCTAAAAACCAAGAGTGTCGCAATTGCCGGATTACTCGATTATCCGGGGGAGATCGGTGAGACGATTGTCTCCTGGAGTCTGAATGCACCTCAGGTATGTAAAAAAGAGGAGGGGCATGCCGCAACCATTGAGGAGCGCTTGACGGCCGCCGCTTTATGTCGTCAGCGCGGCTACCGTATCGGGCTCCATTTTGACCCGCTTCTCTATTTTACCGGCTGGCAGGATGAGTACCGGCAAACCGTAGCTTCTATCTTTACTCATCTTGAAGGGAGCGATATTATCTGGATCTCGATTGGTGCTTTTCGTTTTATGCCCCAGGTCAAAGAGGTACTTAAAGCCAATCATCCAAAGACTAATATAACCGCCGGTGAATTCATTCGTGGAATTGATGGCAAACAGCGCTATTTCAGTGATATAAGGCGTCAACTCTACCGTTTTCTGGTGACTGAAATCAGGCGTTATGCGCCGGATCTCTTTATCTATTTCTGTATGGAGGATAAATACCTCTGGCAGGACACCTTTGGTTTTGCCCCGGCCGACAACCAGGAGTTAAGCCATTGGCTCGATAAGTGTTGTTATTGTTTTGTCGATAAGTAAATATTCGGGTACATTTATATCTGCCATAAGTAACAGCGGGTAGCGATGAACTTTGCTTCGCCCTCCGTAACCGGGGACAGAACTAAAGGTCTGTCCCCACATCGAGGCAGGTCGAAATGATTTACACCCTAATATTTACGTTGACAATTGCCGAACTTTTTAATTTTTTTTCTTTTCGGATGAGGTCTTTTCAGTGTTTTCGCGGATTGCCTTGATTGCTGCTATGCGGCATGAATTACAGCCCCTGCTGGCCTCCGGGAACTGGCGTCAGGAAAAGATTGCCGGACGTAACTTCTACCGCCGCAGTTTTGCAGGTAAAGAGGTTGTCGCCACAACTTCCGGCCTCGGCAAAGTCATGGCGGCAGCTACCACCCAGATGTTGATCGATCGTTTCGAGGCCGATCTGGTCATTAATTTCGGCTCTTGCGGAGCCCTTGATCCGGGACTTGTCGTCGGTGATCTGGTGCTTGCATCTCAGGTGATCGAATACGATTTTACGAGCGAACATAAAGCTGTACCGACGACCGATTGTGATGCCTTACTGTTGTCCGAGTTGAGCCGCTGTTTTCCTGAGCTTAAAATTGGTCCATTGGCTTCCGCTGATCGTAACGCCGATACCGTTGAGATTAGAGAGGGTCTTTTTACTTTGTATCAGGCCGTTGCTGCCGACTGGGAAGGTGCTTCAATCGTCCGGGTCGCACGCAGAATGGGGATTCCGGCCCTGGTTTTACGAGGGGTTACCGATATTGGCGACGACGATCTGGTAACTGAGTATGAGAGTAATTATCAAATGGTTCTGCCGCAGGTCGCAAAAGCCGCGGAGAAGATAACAACCTTTCTGGCTGAATTGGAAAGCGTTCAACCTGATCTATAAAAAAGGTGAATTTTATGCAATTTGTTGATCTTAAAGCTCAGTACCGTGCCTACCAGGCGGAGATTGATGCGGCTATAGGTAAAGTGACCGCTTCGGCCCAGTTTATTAATGGCCCCCAGGTGCAAGAGCTCGAAAAGGCTTTAGCTGATTTTGTCGGTGTCGAGCACGCAGTCGCCTGCGCCTCGGGAACCGATGCCCTGCAACTGGCTTTGATGGTTTCAGGAATCGGTTCCGGTGATGAGGTGATTACAACTCCCTTTACTTTTATAGCAACTGCCGAGACCATTGCTTTGGCTGGAGCCCGGCCGGTTTTTGTTGATATTGAAGAGGATACTTACAATTTTGATCCGGATCTGTTGGAGGCTGCGATCACCGAGTCCACAAAAGCGATTATTGCGGTCGACCTCTACGGCCATCCGGCAGCTTATGAGAAGATAGAAAAAGTGGCTGCAAAGTATGGCTTAAAACTTATTGAAGATGCGGCTCAATCGTTGGGCGCTAGCTGTTTGGGGCGTAATTGCGGCAGTTTCGGCGATATCGCCGCAACCTCATTCTTTCCCGCCAAACCCTTAGGCTGTTATGGTGACGGCGGCATGCTTTTTACAGCTGATGCGGAAGTCGCTGAAAACTTGCGTTGTCTTAGAAATCATGGGCAGAGGAAGCGTTATTATCATGAGATGATCGGCTGTAACAGCCGTCTTGATACGTTGCAAGCCGCCATCCTGCTGGCAAAATTATCTCATTTTCCTGATGAGATAAGCTTGCGTATTCAGGTGGCAGCCCGATATGGTGCGGCCCTGGCCGATCATTTTATAACTCCTCATGTGGCTGATGCTTGCGTTTCGGTTTTTGCCCAATATTCGCTGCGTTCGCAAAAACGAGATCAAGTTATCAGCGGCCTGCAGGAAGCCGGGATTCCAGTGGCGATTCACTATCCCGTACCTCTGCATATGCAGCCGGCTTTTGCGGGCCTGGGCTATCGGGCCGGTGATTTTCCGGTTGCCGAAAAAATTGCGGCCGAGATCTTCTCTTTGCCCATGCACCCTTTCCTGTCCGGTGAGGAGCAGGAGCTGGTTATTGATACACTTCTTAGAGCAGTTCAGGGTTCAAAGTTCGGAGTTCAGAGTTAATTGTATTACTTTGAACTTTGAACTTTGAACCTTGAACTTAGAACTGTGTAGAAAAAAATGTTTAAACTGAATTTTGCCGAAACGGCGGTTATTCAGGTTCTTTTTGGTGAAGGCTGTGAACATCTGCAGCAGCTTTCCGATAGTGCCGGAGTGACGATTAATACCCGGGGCACCACGGTTATGGTTGAAGGTGACCCTTTAAAATCGGAGTTGGTTCTCGCCGTACTGCAAGAGCTTTACGATCTGATAGTTGCAGGTTACCCTCTCTATACTGCCGATATCGAATATGCCTGGCGCATAAAATCGGCCGATGCCGGCGCCGTTTTAAAGGAGATATTTCTCGATAAGGTCTATATCCGTAGTAAGGGGGGACGGCGTCGTTTCATATCTCCTAAAAGTAGGGGGCAGAAGTTCTATATCGATGCCATCAGGCGCCATGATATCGTCTTTGCCGTGGGCCCGGCCGGTACCGGAAAGACCTATCTGGCGATGGCGATGGCGATTGCTGCGCTTAATGAACATAAGGTTGAGAGAATCGTTCTGACCAGGCCCGCAGTTGAAGCCGGTGAACGTTTAGGTTTTCTGCCTGGAGACCTGCAGGATAAGGTTGACCCGTACCTTAGACCTCTCTATGATGCCCTGCATGATATTATCTCGTTTGACAAGACTCGGGAAATGTTGGATAAGGGTATTATTGAGGTGGCACCGTTGGCTTTTATGCGGGGCCGAACCTTAAATGACTCTTTTGTGATCCTCGATGAGGCCCAGAATACGACTAATGAGCAGATGAAGATGTTTCTGACCCGGCTCGGTTTTTCTTCGAAAGCGGTGGTTACCGGAGATGTAACTCAAACCGATCTGCCGGGTGACCGTGAATCGGGCCTGGTTACTGTGCAAAAGATCCTTAAGGGTGTCAAGGGGATCGATTTTTGTCATTTGGGTGCGGTCGATGTCGTTCGACATCCTCTGGTCCAGAAAATAATTAGCGCATATGATCGACATGAGGGTCAAATTTAACTGATGTCTCTTTATTTAACCGACCGCCAAAAGGTTGAGACACTTGACCTTGAATTTATTCGGCAGCTGTTGGCTCCGGTTCTGGTTGAGCTTGCTGTTGTTGATCTCGATCTTGAAATAGAGTTGCTCGATGATCTGCAGATTACTGAGCTTAATGAAAAATTTTTTAGTCGTTCTCGCCCGACCAATGTGATATCTTTCCCCCAGGATAAAGACGGCGGTCATTTGGGTGATGTCGTGGTTTCGGTGGAAACCGCCTTACGTGAGACTGAAGCTCTCGGATATAGTCTTGAAGAGGGGGTTGTTTACTACCTGATTCACGGAATTCTTCACCTTCTCGGATATGAGCATGTCGGGGTTGAAGCGGAAGTGGCCGCTGTCATGGAGCACCGTCAGGATGAACTCTTTAATCTGGCGCTTTTAGTACCTTGCAGGTCATTTTCTGTTCAAAAAAACAAGAAAATGTTTTGATAAGAGCACTTGTTTGCGGGCCGAGAAAGCCTGTTTGGGTTGCGGAAATTGTTCCCGCATTAGTTTAGGAGTTTTTTAGGAAATGGCTTACAAAGTACAAAAATCTATTCAAGAGATCAACGAACGGATCAAAAGCGGCAAGGTGGTTGTCGTCAACGCCGAGGAGATGATTGGTATCGTCGAGAAGCAGGGTGCTGTAGAGGCAGCCCGTAAGGTTGACGTTGTTACCACGGGAACCTTTGCACCGATGTGCTCTTCAGGTGCATTTCTTAATGTTGGTCATACCTCACCTAAGATCAAAGCGAGTCGGGCCTGGATCAATAATGTGCCGGCTTACGGTGGTGTGGCGGCCGTTGATTTCTTTCTTGGGGCCACCGAGCCCAGTGACGATGATCCTTTGAACAAGATTCATCCCGGTCAGTTTCGCTATGGCGGCGGCCATGTAATCCAGGATCTGGTGGATGGTAAGAAGGTTCACCTCTATATGGAGGGTTACGGCACTGACTGCTACCCCAGCAAGGTGGTCGAGAAAGATATAGATCTTGAATCGATGCCCAACGCCATAATTTGCAACCCCCGCAATGTTTACCAGAACTATAACTGTGCAATTAACCTGGCGGAAAAAACTATCTATACCTACATGGGGGTTCTGCGACCCAAATGTGGTAATGCCACCTACTGCAGTGCCGGGCAGCTTAGCCCTCTCTTTAATGATCCTTACTATTTGACCACCGGTTTGGGGACCAAGATTTTCTTAGGTGGCGGGGTAGGTTTTGTGACTTGGAGCGGAACTCAGCATAGTCCGCATGTACCCCGTGGGGATAATGGCGTGGTCAAAGAGGCGGCCGGGACTCTGATGTTGACCGGTAACCTTAAAGATATGTCACCGCGCTGGCTGGTAGGAGTCAGCATGTTGGGTTATGGCTGCAGCTTGTCGGTCGGGGTCGGTATTCCGATTCCTGTTATTAATGAACAGATGGCACAATTTACGGCGGTTCGTGACGCTGACCTCTATACCCAGATCGTAGATTATGGTTACGACTATCCGATGGCCGTCTCTCGCAGCTATGGTGAGGTCAGTTATGCCGATCTTAAAAGCGGGGTAATTGAGGTCAACGGCACGAAAATCCCGGCCACCCCTCTCTCCAGTTACAGTCGGGCTTTAGAGATTGCCGATACCTTGAAAGAGTGGATTGTCTCAGGGCGTTTCACCTTAGGTGAAGCCCAGATGCTTTTACCTGGCAATGAGCTTGTAGACGCAAATAACAACGACTGACTTATCCCGGCATAGCCGGAAATATAAAGAACAGGGTCCAAACTTTGAACCTTGAACATTGAACTTCGAACTGTTTGATTTATGTTGCGAATCAGAAATCTTGCCGCCTGGCTCCTGGTTACTATGTTTCTTTTCTCCTGGCAGCCTCTCCTTTCGAACCAGTCGGGGGAGGGTTTGCACTTGCCCGAGGTTGTGGTTATTGGTGAGGACTGTGCCCGACTTGAGGGTTTTCGTGATTTTGGTCTGTTGCCGTCTTTGGCTCCTGGAATCAAACTGGAACCGGTTGCCGATAAATTGAATCTTGAGGTTAGTGAGAGCCGGTCCGGCCCCAACTGGGAGACTGCGGCGGCTCAAACTCCCGGCTGTGCCTACCGGAATCCGGTTACCGCTTCTTTAGCCCGGGGGTTTGGTGGGGCTGAAAGCTATTATCGCAGTGGTCGGCAAAAATACCTTGATGGTCTTCTGGATGAAGCCGGGGGTTATTTTCGGGCCGGACTTAAAAAATTTAAGAGTTCCGAACTAGTTCCTGATTTTCATTACTGGTTGGCCGAGATAGCTTTTCGACATGAGGATTACAGTGCTGCCAGGCTCCATTTTGCCGCCGTGACTCAATCCATAACAAACCAGTTTTACCACTTTTCATGTTACTCGCTAGCTTGGCTTGATTATCGTGATAAAGATTATCAGGAAGCTGTCAAATGGTTTGCAGTGGCTGCTCAAAGTCTTGACCGGCGCTTATCGGCGGCGGCCCTTTTTTGGGAGGGTGAGGCCCTTTTTCATGCCGACCAGCCGGAAGAGGGACGTTTAGTTT
>JANTGZ010000097.1 GCA_024762675.1 Thermodesulfobacteriota bacterium
TGTGGTTTTTTTTATGAAAAGTATCTCATCTGTTATCTCCGGCCATAAAACTTTGCGTGAAAAAATTGTCGAGGTTTTAAGAGAAGCAATTATAAAGCAGAAAATCAGGCCCGGCGAACGGATTACCGAATTGGAAGTGGCCGAACGTTTCGGGATTAGCCGGACTCCGATTAGAGAGGCCTTTCGCCAACTCGAATCAGAGGGTTTTTTAACGATTATCCCTCGCAAAGGGGCAATCGTATCTGATATTAACGAGCAGGACATCAAGGATTTCTATGAAATTAAAGGAGTTCTGGAGGGCTATGCGGCGCGTCAGGCGGTCGTGCTTATGACGGAAAAGGATATTGTTCGTTTGGAACAATTAAACACCGAAATAGAAGTGTGCGCACAACGGCAGGATGTTTCCGGTATGACCAAAGCTCATAACGCTTTCCATGAATTGATATTGGAAACCTGTGGAAATCGTAAGATTCAGCAGGTGGTTGCCGGTTTGGTTAGGCAGTTTCTGCGTTTTCGTTTCTATGTGGCTTCCTTGGTACATGTCCAGGATATATTGCGAGAGCATGCCGATATCGTGGCGGCGATTCGTAGTGGTGACGGTGATCGAGCCGAAGCCTGTATGAAGATAAATGCACAGTTGGGGCTGGAGGTTCTGCTTAAGGAGTTTGCCTTGACCAACACCAGTGAAAAATAATGCTTATTTATGAGTGAGAGTTCAAAGAAGAGTTATTGAGGTGAAAAATGAGAATTAATACATTGGAAAGCAGTATTGCCGAACATCAGCCTTTACCTGACAAAATAGCCAATTTTGTGCGCGAAGCGATCATTGTCGGAAAATTAAAACCGGGAGAAAAAATTTCTGAGGCCAAATTGGCTGACGAATTACATATCAGCCGGACTCCGATCAGGGAAGCTATTCGCATGCTGGAGAGCGAAGGTTTTGTCTCTATTATTCCCCGGCGTGGAACAATTGTCAGCGAGTTTTCATTAGAGGATCTATACGAATATTTTCAGATTAAAGCCTGTCTTGAGGGTTTTGCCGCGGCCGGAGTCGTAGATAGTTTGAGTGAAAGAGAAATTAATAAACTCAAACGGCTCAATGAAGAGGAGATGACCGCTGTAAAAGCAGGCGATTTTTCCCACTACCTTCGCATTCATGATGATTTTCACCAGATTTTTCTGGCGCGGACTGGTAATCGAAAGCTTTTTTCCCTGATTCAGCATATGGGTTTCCATATCCGTCGCCTGGAGAAGATCTTTATTGACCATCCCGAGATATTTGTGACCTGTTCCGAGACCCACGGCAATTTAATTACTGCCTTTGAAGCTCGGGATGCGAAAAAAGTGCGTGAGATGGTGGAGCAGAATATTCTGCTTATCGCCGAGAATCTAAAGCAGTATGGGGCTAGTTTTCTGGAGAATGACTAAGCCTGAGTTGTTGGCCCCGGCCGGCAATCGTGAAAAGCTCGAAATTGCCATTGCCTATGGAGCTGATGCCGTCTATTTCGGTAGCCGGCGGTTCAGTTTGCGGCACCGGGCCGGCAACTTTTCCCAGGCTGAGATTTTGGCGGCCATATCCTATTGCCGGGAGCATGATGTCAAAGCCTACCTGGCTGTCAACCTCCTGCCTTACAATGCTGACTTGTCAGCCCTTGGTGATTACCTCAAAAATTTGCAACCGCTGCCCCCCGACGCTTTGATTGTCGGTGATCCCGGTGTCATAGCCCTTTGCCGGGAACATCTTCCCGGTGTTTCCATTCATTTAAGTACCCAAGCCAATACCCTCAATTATCTGGCCGCTTCTTTCTGGCAAAAAAATGGCGTCAGCCGTATCAATCTGGCCCGCGAATTGTCACTGGGTGATATTGCCGAGGTAGTTCGCCGGGTTCCCGAGGTTGAGTGCGAGGTTTTTGTCCATGGGGCCATGTGCATGGCCTATTCCGGGCGTTGTCTGCTCAGTGCTGTACTCACCGGGCGTCACGCCAATCGCGGCGATTGCGCCCAGCCTTGTCGCTGGGGTTATGCTTTACAGGAAGAGACCCGTCCGGGAGAGTACATGGATATAGAAGAGGACGAGCGGGGCAGCTACATTTTAAATGCCAAAGATCTCTGCCTGATTGCCCGCCTGCCGGAGTTAAAAGCCGCCGGAATTCACTCCTTTAAAATTGAGGGGCGTATGAAGAGTGCCTACTATGTCGCTGCTGTGACTCGGGTTTACCGCCAGGCATTAGACCAGCTTGACCTCTCTTCTGAAGCTCGGTTTTCACCTGATCAGCTTGAGAAATGGAAAAATGAATTGACCCGGGTCAGCCATCGACGCTATACTGAGGGGTTTATCGACGGGGACAAAGAGCGGCCGCAAGAGCTGCAGTATCTTAAAGATTCGGCCTATCTGCGCAGCTATCGTTTCTGCGCTCTGGTTTTAGAGGTTCTAAATCATGATCCTGCAAGCAAAAGTTGTCTTGTCCGTCTCAACATTAAAGACCGTCTGCGATTAGGCGCAAAAGTTGAAGTTATGGCACCCGGCTTGGATGATTTTACGACCACTGTACTCTCTTTAGAGAAAGAGAACGGAGAGGTAGTGTCCGAAGTCCATCCCGGGACTGTGGCTCTGGCCCGTTGTCAGGGGGGTCTGGCTCCTTATAGCATTTTGCGGCAGCCGGCTACCGGCAATGGTAGCACAGTGTGATGGGACGGATCTTTCTCAATTTTCTTTTACTCATCGGTAATCGCCGTTATTTGATCTGGGAATTGATCAAACGTGAAGTGGCGGCTCAATATATCGGTTCCCGTCTCGGCTTTATCTGGACGATAATAAATCCTTTGGCTCTGATCCTGATTTTCTGGTTTGTTTTTGGTTTCGGGCTTAAAGCTAAGCCGCTTAACAATATCCCTTTTGCAATCTGGCTGACGGCCGGGATGGCGGCCTGGTTTAATTTTGCGGAAATCTGGGGACGAGCGACAGCTATTGTTGTAGCTAACCCCCATCTGGTTAAAAAGGTACGATTTCCGACTTCAATCCTGCCGGTGGTAACGGTTGGCGCAGCCCTGGTCAGTCACACTATTTTTTTGGGTTTATTAATTGTTTTGCTGTGGGGATACCATATCCCATTGACCTTTTGGATTGGGCAAGCAGCCTACTACTATGCGGCGATGGTGGTTCTGGTTTTAGGTTTAAGCTGGCTGACGGCATCAGTTAATGTCTTTTTTCGCGATACAACCCAGGTGGTGCAACTGCTCCTGCAGATCGGATTCTGGGGGACGCCGATCTTCTGGGATATCAATATCATGCCGCCAACCGTACGAACCATTCTCAAACTAAATCCTATCTACTATATTGTTCAGGGTTATCGTGACTCATTTATCTACGGTGTGCCTTTTTGGCATGATTGGCGTTGGGGGCTTTACTTCTGGTCGGTTGCCGGGTTAATTTTAATGACCGGGGCGTTGGTTTTTCGTCGTTTACGACCCCATTTTGCCGATGTTCTGTGAGTGACCGATGCTATCTGAAAATGCCATCTCTTTAAGGGGTATTGAGAAGAGTTATAAGCTTTATCAATCACCGCTGGCCCGTTTCAAAGAGGCCCTGCATCCCTGTAAAAAGCATTATTATGAAGATTTTTTTGCCTTAAAGGGAATTGATCTGGATATCTCCAAAGGTCAGACCTGGGGTATTATCGGGCTTAACGGGAGCGGTAAATCGACCCTGTTAAAGATTATTTGTGGAGTTATTCAGCCTAATAGTGGTTCTCTGGAAGTTAACGGACGGATTGCCGCATTACTTGAGTTGGGTTCCGGTTTCAACCCTGAGTACACCGGTCGTCAGAATGTCTTTTTTTCCGGGGCTCTGGCTGACGTCAGCCGGAGTGAGATGGAGGAGCGTTTTCCCGAGATTGAGGCTTTTGCCGAGATCGGCGATTTCATCGATCAGCCCGTGAAAAGCTACTCCAGCGGGATGCTCATGCGCTTGGCCTTTGCCGTTGCGGTGCATGTATCTCCCGATATTCTGGTGGTTGATGAGGCGTTGGCGGTGGGAGATGCCCGTTTTCAGCACAAGTGCATGAAAAAAATTAAGTCTTTCAAAGGGCGCAGCACAATGCTCCTTGTAACCCATGATATGAGTGCCGTTTTGACCCTTTGTGACCAGGTTGTCTGGTTGCATGAGGGGAGCGTGGTTGAGGTTGGCAGGCCCAAGAAAATTGTGGATAAATATACACAGGCCTTTTATGAGGGGGGGCCTCCGGAAATTCCGACAGGGATCGGGGAAAAATCGTCAGTCTCACAGCCACCTCTACCAAAAGTTGAAGCGCTTGCAACTGTCAAGATTGCGGATGCAGCCACAGCCTTTGGTGCCGGAAAAGTGAAGATCAGCAAGGTCGCCCTGTTTTCACAGGAGCGAGGAGCAGTAGATGCGGTCTATGGCGGTGAACCGGTTGTTTTTCATCTGTGGATTGAGTCGTTAAGTAGTATTAAAGAGCCCATTGTCGGTTTTTTAGTTAAAAACAAGCTCGGCATTGAGATTTTTGGTTTTAATAATATCACCCTGCAGACTGAACTCCCTCCTTTGCATGATGGAGACTACAACTTAGTGGAGATTGAGTTTGTCTGGCCCCAAATAGCTGTGGATAACTACGCGATTTCAATCGCTATTGCAGATGGTGATTTGGAACATCATGTTATGCATCATTGGATCCACGATGTTTTGACCATTGATGTGTTGAGTTCACAAGAGTATCAAATTGGTTTGGTGGCTGTTGAGCAGGCGCAAATGAAAATTAAGCTTCTGGATGCTGAGATTAGCTTATTAAATTAGTGGGTATTTCGATAAAATGAGCAGTAATGATACAGTCGGCAAAAATGAAATTGTCGATTCCGAATATGAAAATTTAAACAATATAAGTTTGGCCGGATGGTTGGATTTTCACCAGAAAAACGTAGTTTTTGATAATGTCAGTTGGATGGGTATTCCGACTTGGAAGAATGTGCTGGATTTATGGATTTACCAGGAGTTAGTTTTTAAGGTACGCCCGGATATTATTGTTGAGATGGGTTCATTTAAAGGCGGTAGCACCCTCTACCTGGCCCACCTGCTTGAGAATATTGGTCATGGTCGGGTTATTTCGGTCGATATCGACCACTCAAATTTTGTTGCTTCTCATGGTCGGATATCGATATTTACCGGGTCTACCCAGGATTCTGGAATAATAACTCAGATTAAAAAGGTTTGTGCGGGTGCTCGCGTAATGATTATTCATGATGCTGACCATAATAAAGATACGGTATTAGCGGATTTGTACGCTTATGCCGACATTGTCAGCAAAGACTCTTATTTTATTATTGAAGATGGTGTCGTTGATCTGTTTTCTCCGCAAAGTGTACTTGGCAGTGCTTTAGGAGGGCCTGGTCCTTTACCGGCCATTCGAGAGTTTTTAAAGAGTGACCGGCGCTTTGTTGCCGATCGGGATTGTGAAAGGTATTTGTTGACCTACAATCCTAATGGTTTCTTAAAAAGGATCCATACATGAATCATCAACGCAAGACTAATAAGTCGGCAAGTGACGGGGGCCGGAATAAATCAACAGGGGTGGTGTCGCAAAATTTGGATGAGTTGAAATATATACAGAACCGTTACCTTGAATTGATGCAGTCTCTTTTAACCGGTACTCTTTATCGAGACGCCTCACTGATGCCGTTTGGCTCGGAGGTTTTTGATCAAAAGTTGCGCGAGAGGGGTTTAGATTGGCCTTCACAGGCATTGACGATGATCGGCGTAAAACGGCTGGCCAATCTGCGGGCCTTGACAGAATCCGTAATTTTAGACAACGTTCCGGGTGACCTCATAGAGACTGGAGTCTGGCGAGGTGGTGCTTGTATTTTAATGCGTGCTATTTTGCATGCTCACAACATAAACGATCGGAATGTTTGGGTTGCCGACTCCTTTATGGGATTACCTCCGGCCAATGAAAAACAGTATCCCGAAGATGCTGGATCTGATTTTCACACATTTGAGGAACTTGCTGTTTCGCTTGAAGAAGTTCAGGATAATTTTAAGATTTATGGTTTGCTTGATGAGCAGACGAAGTTTCTTAAAGGCTGGTTCAAAGACACTTTGCCGAGTGCAAAAATCGGACAATTGGCACTGATGCGGCTCGACGGTGACATGTATGAGTCAACCATGGACGCACTGACTGCCCTCTACCCTAAATTATCACCCAATGGCTACGTGATCATTGATGACTACCATGTCGTTCCTGAATGTAGAGTAGCGGTAAAAGATTATTGTCGTGCCCATGGGGTAGAGCCGGAAATTGAAGAGATTGATGGGGTGGGTGTTTATTGGCGAAAACCGGCCACGGTCGAATCCGGCCCAGAGAAAACTCGAAGGCTTAAGGTTGAGGCGTCCCCAGCAGCTCAAGTATCTTCTCTTTATCAGTCCGTAGTTAAATTAAGCCAAAGTACATTAACTCGACTCAGTAAAGCTATTGCCGAGCGCGATAACCGGATTGTTGAACTTAACCGATCTCTTGCTGAAAAAGAGCTCCGGGTTTCCGGATTAAATAAAGGCCTTGCCGAACGTGACTGTAAGATCGTTGAACTAAATCAATTAATTGCCGAGCGCGATAGCCAAGTTGTGGAATTTAATCGATCTCTTGCTGAAAAAGAGCTCCAGATCACAGGATTAAACCAAGGCATTGCTGAGCGTGACCGTCGGATTGTTGAACTTATGGAATCGACGAGTTGGCGGGTTAGTTTTCCAATACGAGTGGTAAAAAATATTCTCAAAATCCCATGGCGCTACTTCACTAAATCATCTGAAAATAAATAGTTCATCCAATCTTAATCAATATTCGAAAGCAAGTCTTATAACCGTTAAATGAATTTAGAAAACAGTCATATTTATGAGTATGGAGTTGACCTGTCATCTGATTGTGCTCCAGCCAGGGTTGTGCGTATGGTTGGTCAGAACAAACGGGTCCTGGACGTTGGTGCCGGTGCCGGGTCAATTAGCAAACTACTACAGGAAGTTGGGCATTGCCGGGTTACAGGTTTAGAGATCAATAAAGAGGCAATTAAAAAATTAAGTCCGTACTGTGAACGAGTCTATGAAGCAGATCTGAATGATTCTGCTTGGCCTGAGTTGCTTGCCGACGAAGATCCTTTCGAGGTTCTGGTTGCTGCCGATGTTCTAGAGCATGTCTATGACCCGCAGGCGGTATTGAAAGCGATGCTTAGCCTTGCTGCAAAGGATGGCCAACTTGTCATCTCGCTACCCCATATCGCCCATAATGCCATTCTCGCCAGCCTCTTGGACGAGGACTTTGAGTATCGAGACTGGGGCCTGCTTGACCGAACCCATCTTCGCTTTTTCGGCATAAAAAACATACAGAAACTTTTTGAATCCGCGGGTTTAAAGATCGTGGATGCTCAATTTGTAATTATACCTTCAGAAGAAACGGAATTCTCAGAAAAATGGAATAGTCTCTCTTATGAGCTTAAAAATATTTTGCAGAAAAATCGTTTTGGAGAGGTCTATCAAGTTGTAATAAAGGCGGTTTCTAAAGAACAAGAAGGAGCTGCAATTAATTTAATGACACTTTCCGCTGGTTTGATGAATGACTCAGTTTTCGCGAACTATGGTTATTGTTACTGCTGTGACCAGGCCGTCAGGTTTACTGCTGATGACAACTGGTTTCGCGACTACTATATCTGCTCGGAGTGCGGCTCGATTCCCAGGGAGCGAGCTTTGGCCTGGTCTATGGATAAATTTTTTCCAGATTGGCGCCAGGCAACGGTGCATGAATCTTCCCCGGTACCGCGGGGTGTGTCGGAAAAACTCAAGCAGCATTGTAATCACTATATCGCTTCGCAATATTTTCCTGGGATTGAGTCGGGAGAGGAACATCAAGGCTGGCGCTGCGAGAACCTTGAAGCCTTAAGCTTTGCTGATAACAGCATCGATTTGCATATCAGTCAAGATGTTATAGAGCATCTCTTTAATCCAGATCTTGCTTTTCAAGAGATTGCTCGTACCTTGCGGCCCGGTGGCATGCATATCTTCACTGTGCCCCTTGTCAAGAAGGGCAGTGCCAGTGAGATATGTGCCGAACTGGGAGAGGATGGTACCGTCGAACACCTGCTTGAACCTGAATATCACGGTAATCCGGTTTCCGAACAGGGTGCTCTGGTGACGCGAAGGTGGGGTTACGATATCTGTGATTACATCTTTAAGAGTTCAGGGCTTTTTACCAGGATCATCCACCTTGATGCATTGGAGTGGGGTATTCGGGCTGAATACATAGAAGTTTTGGTGACTGTGAAGCCTCTTGCCAGGGCTGATTATACTGTACCCGAACCCGGGCCGGCAAAACAAATCAAAAACCCTGATTGCGGCCCATTTGCCTGGTTAAAAGCCAAACTCAAGATCTGATGGCGCCATAATAAATCTTGCGCTTAACTTTTCACTACAGCATATAAAAAATACCCCTTCAGTTGAGAGCGTTTTATGGTTTTTAGCTCTATCACCTTTCTCTTTCTTTTTTTGCCCATCGTACTTGTGACCTACCACCTGCTTCGCAAAGAGGTACAAAATCTATTTTTATTAGCAGTAAGTCTGCTTTTCTATTTTTGGGGAGAGCAATGGCTTTTATGGATTGTGTTGGTGAGCGCCGGGGTAAATTACGTTTGTGGATTGTTGATTGCCGGCAGCTTATTGGGAGAAAAAGTTGTTTTTTTGGAGAAAGGCGGGAAAAGGAGTCGGTATCAGAAATGTTGCCTCTATTTCAGTATTTTCGCAAACCTCGGATTTCTAGGTTATTTTAAATATGCTAACTTCTTTGCAGAAAACCTTAGAGAAGTGTTCCTGGCTATAGGTATGTCGACGACCTTTTTGGCTGAGTTTGCTGAGATTGCATTACCGTTGGGGATCAGTTTTTATACTTTTCAGTCAATGAGCTATACCATTGATGTCTATCGTGGTGATGTTAAGGCCTCTCGAAATTTTGTTGATTTTGCCTGCTATGTGGCCATGTTTCCTCAATTGGTCGCTGGCCCGATTGTTCGCTATCGAGATATTGAAGCACAGCTGTTACGCAAATCGATCAAGTTGAGTGATCTTAGCTATGGTGTAAAGCGTTTTATTTATGGTTTGGCCAAAAAGGTTTTGCTTGCCAATGTTTTGGCTCAAACTGTAGATGGAGTCTTTGCGCTGTCTCCATCAGAGTTATCCATTGGTATTGCATGGCTGGGAGTCTTTTGTTATGCACTGCAGATATACTTCGATTTTTCCGGTTACTCAGATATGGCGATTGGTTTGGGAAGTATGTTCGGTTTTCATTTTCTGGAGAACTTTAATTATCCCTATTTTGCTATCTCTTTACAGGACTTCTGGCGCCGTTGGCATATTTCGCTTTCTACCTGGTTGAGAGACTATCTATATATCTCTTTGGGGGGTAGCCGCTGTTCAGCCCGGAGAATGTAC
>JANTGZ010000098.1 GCA_024762675.1 Thermodesulfobacteriota bacterium
GATATATCCAAGATCGAATCCGGCAAAATGACAGTTACCCCAACAGATATTGACATCCACACGATACTGACTTCAAGCCTGACCATGATTCGCGAAAAAGCTATCAAACACGGCATTGAGACGTCCGTACAAATAGATAAGGAAATGCCCCAAATATTAAGAGCTGATGAGCGCAAACTTAAACAGGTTTTGTACAATCTGCTCTCCAATGCCGCCAAATTTACCGATGATGGTGGAAGTATTACCCTCTCTGCGAAAATGGTTTCCCGAAACTGGATTGAATCCCGGGTGCCGGAAATTTTCAAAGTGGATTGCCTCTCTGTGCTTGGAGAATCTGGTGAACCCTTTTGCCTAATCTCTGTGTCGGATACCGGTATCGGCATCAAACTCGAGGATATAAAAAAGATTTTTACAGCTTTCGAACAGGTGGAAAGCTCCGCCTCAAGGAGATATGGGGGTACCGGCCTCGGACTGGCCCTGTGTAAAAGTTTTCTCGAGATGCATCATGGCAGCATCTGGGTTGAGAGCGAGCTTGACCAAGGCAGTACTTTCACTTTGGTTTTACCGTACGTACATGCTAATACGATATGAGAAATATCTCTCTTGCCGACAAACCGATGAATATGATATGGCTTATGTCAATTAATTAAACGCCCGACATAAGACAAAAAACCTTAGGAGAAACCGATGGCTAACGAAAACATCCTGGTTATTGAGGATGATCATCTTAATCTAAAACTTTGTCGCTCTATTTTAGAGATGGAGGGCTTTAACATTATTGCCGCCATGGCGGCTGAAGAGGGCTTGAAACTGGCCCGCGAGCATCATCCCGATCTGATTCTGATGGACATTCAGCTACCCGGCATGGACGGCCTGACAGCGACTGGAATTATCAAAAGAGACCCGGATTTGAAAGATATTCCAGTGCTTGCCCTGACCGCTCACGCCATGGATGGCGATGACCACAAAGCCTATGCCGCCGGCTGCAGCGGCTATATAACGAAACCAATCGAAGTCCAGGCTTTTTCTGAAACGATCCGCCAATGGCTGAAAAGTAAGGCGACAACTCCCGAGCAATCTGAGACAATGCCCGCCCTCTCTCAAACGGCTCCCAGATCCAGCCGTTACCGAAAAACTATTCTGATCGTCGACGACGAGCTTTTAAACCGTAAACTGATCTCCGGCATGCTCGCATCCGAACCCTACGCCCTGATAACCGCCGCCGGCGGCCACGAAGCTTTAACCAGGGTAAATGAACAGCTGCCGGATATTATACTGCTTGACATTATGATGCCGGACATGGATGGATATGAAGTAACCAAAATACTGAAAAGTAACCCCGAGACCCAGGCTATTCCCATCATTCTGATTACCGCCCTTGCCGACTACCAGAACAAGATCAAAGGACTTGAAACCGGGGCTGACGAATTCCTCAATAAACCGGTGCAATCTGAAGAGCTGTTGACGCGAATACAGTCTCTGCTGCGAATGAAAGAGTATCATGACCGGCTCGCAAGTAAGATGACCACGGAAAAAACTTTCACCAATAGAATAGGTCTTTCAAACACAAAAAACCAAACCCTGCAAGAGGTTGTCCTGTTAGTCGAAGACAGTCGTGAAGAGCAGGCCCTGTTTATCTCCCATCTAACTGAACAACCCTACCGCCTGCTGGTCGCCGCAAATGGCCGGGAGGCCCTGGAACTGGTTGAAAATGAACGCGTAGACTGCCTTCTTATCGACATCTTACTACCTGATATGGATGGTTTTTCACTCTGTAAAAAAATCCACGATGATGAAGCCTTTCGCCATATTCAGACCGTCGGCATTACCAGTGCTGAAGATCTATCCTTAAAGATCAGAGGTATCGAAGCCGGTTTTGACGATTATCTTATCAAACCGGTAAACTTCACAGAACTTAAAGTCAGGATTAAAGCCCTGCTCAAAAAAAAGGCCTATATCGATCAGCTCCAAAACAAATACCACGCGGTTTTTCAGCAAGCTATCAGTGACTCTCTGACCGGGCTTTACAATAACGCCTACAGTAAACATTTCCTTAAGATCGACCTCCAGAAAGCCGAGCGACAGGGCTATCCAATTTCTCTGATTATGGCTGACCTTGACAATTTTAAACAGGTTAACGATGAGTACGGCCATATCACCGGCGATCTGGTTTTAAAGGAGATCGCCGCAATCCTGACAAAGAATATCAGGCTGACCGACGTGGCGGCCCGCTATGGCGGGGAAGAGTTTGCCCTGATTTTACCCTACACAGATCCCGACGATGCCATAATTCTGGCAGAGCGTATCCTGACAGCAGTGCGCTCACACACTTTTACGATTAAAGAGACAACTCTCGACCTTAATTTGACCATCAGCTTAGGCCTTGCCACCTACCCCGACCATGCAGCTTCAGTCAGCGAACTTTTTGAGCGCGCCGACCAGGCCCTCTACAAATCGAAAGAGCTGGGCAAAGACTGCTGGAGCATCTTTAAACCTTCCGAAGCGGATAGTCCATCAACTGAAACGCCGTGATTGCACCCCTTAACTTTTTACCAATGCATCAAGGCCAAAGAGTGAAATTACAATAAAAGATGGAAAAGCAAACGGAAAGAGATAAACGCCGACGACAACTGCTTTTAAGAAACACATCTCTTGCTACCATTGGCTATGCCCTGCCGATTTTCGCCCTGGTAATCGCTAAAGAGCTGGGGTTTGCCAGCTACTCCTATAAAAATTTAATCATCATCTCAATATGGGTTTGCCTGTCACGCGTTATCTCCTATTTAGTTATCAAAACTCGGCCGCAAATCAGCACATCCTTTGCCAGCTCTGTTTTATGGTGTGAGCTGATAAACTGGATGTTTCTTTACATCTATCTCTTATTCATCCTCAATGAGATAAGGCTCGCGGCCCTGTTTTTTGCCTTTATCGGGATTATCTTTCTGCTTACCAACGCCGATTTCATTCACTCACTGCTGCTCAGTCTCTCAGTGGTCGCCTCATATACCTGTGTCTCCTATATACAAATCAACTATAACCAGCAAGCCGGTGATTTCAACCTGGAGCTGCTCTATGTTGTGTTTTTCAGTATTGCGGCAATTTACCTCTCCTCTGCCGCCGGTATGTTTAAACGCCAACGGCAAAAAGTTGTGGAGGCAAAGAAAAAAGCCGAAGAAAACGTTAACGAACTGGCCCTGGCTAAAGAGAGCGCCGAACAGGCCAACCGGGCAAAGAGTGCTTTTCTGGCCAACATGAGTCATGAACTCCGCACCCCTCTAAACCATATAATCGGTTTTACACAATTGGTTACCGAAAAACATGCCGGAGAACTTAATAATACCCAGCTTGAATACCTGCAAGACAGCTTGCAAAGCAGCCACCACCTGCTATCACTGATCAATGACATTCTCGACCTTTCCAAAATTGAATCCGGGAAGATGGAACTTGATCTCAATGAAGTTGAACTGGCCCAATTTCTCGAACAGAGCCTGAATCTTAATAGGGAAAAGGCCTCCAAGGAGCAACTGCAAATATCCCTTAAAATTGTCGATGCACCGAAGACCATTCTGGTTGATACCCGCATGTTCAAACAGGTCCTTTACAATTTAATCGACAATGCGATCAAATTCACACCTGAAGGTGGTAATATCGAGATCACGGCAAAAAAAATCGCCTCTCCCGCAAATCCTGCCCAATCTACTATTGTCTCACCTCTAAATAATGGGTTAGAGTGGCTTGAAATATCGATACAGGATTCCGGCATCGGCCTCAAAGAAACTGACCAGGAAAAAATTTTCAATACCTTTGAACAGGCTGACAACTCCTCGAGTCGCCAATACCAGGGCACAGGGCTGGGACTGCCATTATCTCGCCGCCTTGTCAAACTGCACGGCGGCAGACTCACAGTAAGCAGTGCCGGGCCGAATCAGGGCTCAACCTTCACAATCACAATGCCTTTGACATAAAACCATGGACTTTTTTTACGCCTTAGCTGACCCCAACAATGACTTTCTGAGATTGGCTCTGGCGGTCGGCCTTTTATCGAGTATCGCTTTCGGAATGATCGGCACCTATGTCGTTACCCGTCGCATCAGTTATCTGGCCGGGGCGGTTTCACATTGTGTTCTGGGGGGGATTGGCGGGGCTTTATGGATTAGAGAGGTCTTGAAAGTCGAATGGCTCGATCCCGTCTATGGAGCTTTGCTGGCCGCTCTTGTGGCCGCTTTTATTGTCGGCCGTTTCGGACATAATAACTCCAGCCATCGTGAAGAGACTATGATCGGTGCGACCTGGGCTATAGGTATGGCCTCAGGCATCATCTTCATGGATCTGACACCCGGCTATTTTGATATTACAAGCTATCTGTTCGGTGACATTTTACTGGTTTCAAGCCGGGATCTAAAACTGATCATCGCCCTCGACCTGGTTATCATCATCTTTGTTGCAAGTTTCTACCATCAGCTTCTGGCGGTCTGTTTCGACGAAGAGTTTGCCCGACTCAGGGGCATTAAGGTCGAACTTTTCTACCAAATCCTTCTGGCCTTAACGGCCGTTACCGTTGTTCTTTTAGTTCGGGTCGTCGGTATCGTCATGGTTATCGCCATGCTGACCTTACCGGCAGCCGCCGCCGCCCTCTATGCCCGCCGGCTCTCCGGCATGATGCTCCTGGCAGTTTTTTTATCAGCCCTCTCTATTGTCAGCGGTCTGGGTTTAAGCTACAGTGCTGGTCTCTCCAGCGGTCCGGTCATCATCCTTTTCTCCGGGACCATCTACTTCCTCTTGGCTGGCTGGAAGAAAATCAGGTAGCGGCCGCATTAAATGAGTGACTTTGCAAAACAGCTCAACCGGGCTTTACAAGCGATGTATGACAACGCCTCAGCATGCAAGGATGGCATTTTGAGTCCGGTGGCCATTGATCGGGGACTCAACTTACTCGCCAAACTGGGCTATCCGGAAAACTTACTTGAAAAGCTCCCGCCAGATAGTTTAGAAATTGCTTTCCCTTGCGCGAACCCCCTATCCCGAATCACCTCACTGGCTCCCAAAACCATCCTTGATCTGGGCTGCGGCGCAGCTCTTGATGCATTTTTCTGTGCTCACTCGCTGCCCTGCCTGCAACGAATCACAGGCCTTGATGGAAGTTCTAAACTGCTCGCCAAAGGGGTAGAGCTGTTACGTCACTTTCCTTCCGAAGCTGATAAAATTTCCCTTTTCCAAGCCGACCTCAACCACCTTGGTGACAGTTTATTCGGCCAACTAAAGACTTCAGACCTTATCCTGATGAATGGGTCCTTTAATCTGATCTACGACAAGCAAAAGTTTTTTGCCGAGCTGCCCTCTCTGCTGAGCAAAAACGGAACCCTGCTGATCTACGATTTCCTTCTTACCGAAGAGCTGCCGCCGGGATTCTCAGATGAGATCGACAACTGGCTCTGGAACATCGGCGGGGCCTTGAGTGAGGTTGAACTGGAAAAATTGATCACGACTGCAGGTTTCAAGGTTGTTGAAATCAACGAAATTGAGCGCATCGACCCGGTTGCCCGCTGCGAAATAGTAATGGTGCATCAGATCAAAAATTTTACGGCGCCATCATCAATTCGGTAATCAGTTGGGGAAGTTGATGTAGAGAGGCGATGCTTCGCCCTTTGGGAAGGAGTGAAGGTGGGGTTTTCAGCGAGGGGCCATAGAGAATAGTTGTCATCCCCAAACCTGCGGCCGGTTCGAGATTGACCGCCATATCATCGATCATCATCCCATTTACGGCAGTTCCGCCGATATCATCAAGCAGCTCCTGGTAAATGGCGAGCTCAGGTTTGGGTCGGAAATTAAAATAGTTGATGTCATAGACATCAACAAAGAGATCGCTGAGACCAAGATAGTCAAGCACCCTTTGACAGTGACCGCTTGAGGCGTTGGAAAAAATATATTTATCACCAGGAAGTTCGGCGATCAGAGTCGTAAGTTTTTCGTCGGGTGCAAGGTAGTCGGCCAATGGCACATCATGAACATAATCAAGATAATGATAAGGGTCTACATTATGATGAGCTATTAAACCGTTGAGGGTTGTACCGTGGGCATCTAAATAGGCCCGCCGGCGTAGGTCGACCTCTGCCAATGGAATCCTGATTACCTCTTCCAGATAACGGTTAATCAGATGGTCAACATGGTCAAAAAGACCGGAATCTCTAGGGTAAAGGGTATTATCCAGATCAAAAAGGATAAACTCAAGCTCAGACATTACTCTCCACCACCATCACCATATTCATCTTCTGATTCTGAAAAAAACTCGTCAGTTTCAGTAACCTGGTCCGCCCTCAGCTTATATCTCCCCTCTAAACGCCGGGATTCGGCTTTAGGGCTGATATTTGTACCTTCGACTATATCCAGAGATAATTTAGCGATCAGCTCTTTAAGATAGTCAAGGTGGGGACAAGGCGGTCCATGATAGTTATCATTGGTAATGCAAGAAGCCAGATGGACGACGATCTGATCTTTGCTGATACTCTCCCGTTTTTTACTCATACGGATAAGGTTTGCCAATTTACGATGGGTCGCCCGACCACAACAACCGCCACAGGTCATATAGAGTATCCGTAGATTTTCATCCCTATTGTATACAGAGAATCCCCCGGAGCGCTCATTAAAGGCTTTTTCACAAAAATATCCGGAACAACGCTGCTTGACAAGGTGGCACTGAATGACGGCAATATAGGTTTTCTGACTATTCATTTTTACTCCATAATCTGATATTTCCACAAAGGGTTGACGTGACACTAAGCAATTTTTCGCCGGTTAAGTAAGCCCATCTGTTCTCTTACACGATTTTCAATAACATCCTCAACACAGCTCATAAAACTCAAAACACAAGGAACTTTAAGACTATAGTAGACCTGTTTGCCGCGTTTTTCATCATCGACAATCCCGGCCTCCTTGAGTACTAAGAGATGTTTTGAGACTGTGGAAAAATCGGCATCAAGAGGTTCGACCAGGTTACAGACGCAACATTCACCCTGCGCCAGTTTCTCGGTAATCCAGAATCTGCTAGGATGGCCCAAAGCTTTAAAGGCTCTGGCTTTGGCATAGTAGAGATTTTTCTCTTCTTTGTCCATTTTAAATTAAAAATCAGATGCATTAAAATGTGGTGAAAAAATATAACGCTGAGTAATTACAAAAATTGAATGATTAAAATATTTTTCGGTTAGCTTATAATGTACTTTACTAGTTTTTCACCCCTTTACAAGAGCGAGAATTAGGTCTATAAAAAATCGGGGAAATCAGACTCACTTGGCCACATAAAAACAGAATCGCGAGGATGAAAATGGAGATATCCGAACATATGGGCAGAATTATTAAGGTAAATTTGAGCTCAGGCAAGATCTGGGAAGAGTCCTTCGACGAGAATTTTGCAAAAATGTTTCTGGGCGGAAACGGCCTGGCGGCAAAGCTGATTTACGATACGGTTCCCTGCGATACTAATCCCTTAGCTCCGGAGAATGCCCTCGTTTTCACTACAGGCCCCCTGACGAACACCCCGGTCTGGGGCTCAAGTCGGGGACATGTGGCAACAATCTCACCCTACACCAACTTCTTTGCTGATTCAAATTATGGAGGTAATTTCGCCGTTGCCCAGAAAAGAGCTGGTTTCGATGCTATCTATATCACCGGTAAATCATCAAAACCGGTCTACCTTCTGGTGACCGAAGAGGGTGGAGAGTTGAAAGAGGGCGCTGACTTTTGGGGCTGCGATACCGAAGAAACTATCGGGGCTCTGGAAAAACGGGAAGGCAAGGGGTCGGTTTGTGCTTGCATTGGTCCGGCGGCTGAGAACGGCGTTCTCTTTGCCAACATCATTCTTGGAGGCAGCAGCAGATTCGGAACCGCCGGAAGGGGCGGGATGGGTACCGTCATGGGAAGCAAAAATCTCAAAGCCATTGTCGTCAAAGGAGAGCAAAAAACTAAAATTGCCGACCCTGACGGGCTCCGGAAATTCCTCAAAAAACAGACCCCGATCCTGGAAGAAAACACGGCTGCCCTAAGCCCCCAGGGGACTCCCTCCATCCTGACATTAATCAATGACAGGGGGCTGCTCTGCAGCCGCAATAACACCCGTGAAACCTTCGCCCATGCCGATGAGATCAGCGGTGCACTGATAAAAGAGCAATACACGAAAAAAAACACCGCCTGTTTCGGATGCCCGGTCGCCTGCGGGAAAAATGTGCAGGTTCCAACCGGAACCTATGCCGGGGAGAGCGTCAAGATGCCCGAATTCGAAACCCTCTACGCCTTGGGGACCATGCTTGACAACCACAATATCACCTCCATCTTCAACGGCAATCACGAATGCGACCTGATGGGCATTGATACCATCTCCATGGGCGTCACCCTGGCATTTGTGGCGGAATGTATGGAAAGAGAGATCATCTCAACTGCAGAGATTGGTGAGCATATAGCATTTGATAATGGTGAGGCCATGGTCGGCCTGATCCAAAAAACAGCACTTCGAGAAGGAGTGGGCAAATATCTTGCCCTGGGTTCACAGAGACTGGCGGAAAAGTTTGGCCAAAAAGCATACAAATACCTCTACACCTGCCAGGGACTTGAATGCGCAGGCCATTCCGCCCGGGGATTACGAGAGATGTCGTTGGCCTACGCGACCTCCACCAGAGGCGGCAGCCATCAGGATGGCAGGCCGAATTATGCCATTCCTAAAGATATTGATCCGGGATTTGAACCTCAGCCGGCATACATGATAAAAAGCCAGGCTTCCTGTGCCGTGGCCGATTCGCTGATCATGTGCCGTTTCACCGTCGAAAAGGGGCTAGGCCCTCTGATCAGTGAAGAGCTGCTAAAAATTGTCAACCTGGTGACCGGCTGGGAATTCTCACTTGAGGATCTTGAGAAGGCCGGAGAAAGAATCTACAATCTTGAACGCTTGATAAATGTCGAGCGCGGCCGCAAACGAGAAGATGACACTCTCCCCTACCGGGCTATGCATGAACCCATTCCAGACGGCCCGGCCGCAGGAAGATACTGCCCGCAAGAAGAGCTCGATACCATGCTGGACCGCTATTATGCTTTGAGGGGCTGGGACCGAAATGGTATCCCAACCAAAGAAAAGCTGGCAGAACTCGGCCTCATAGATAAGGCCACTTAAAACCTCAACTTATGAGTTATTGTAAACGCAAGAATTTAGGGGCTATAACCGCATCGCTTTAAGGTCTGATTTGGTTTTGCCTGCCTCTGCGTCTTTGCGTCTCTGCGGGAAAACGTTTCTTGTCTCCCGCAGAGACGCAAA
>JANTGZ010000099.1 GCA_024762675.1 Thermodesulfobacteriota bacterium
GGAGGAGCCAGGTTCTTGAGTTAAGAATGTGTTTTAGGTGGCAAGTCTGACATTAAGTTAGATGGTTATTTTTTGATTAAGGAGGTTAGTATCATGATGCAGCTTAATGGAGAACAGAAAGTTTGTAATGTTGGTGGGGTTAAATTTGGTGGTCAGCCCGGGGAATATCCCTGTGTTTGCGTCAGTTCGATTTTCCAGAAGGGTGACAAGGTTTTTGGTGGTGGCAAACGGAAAGATGGTTTTGATGAAAAGATGGCCGGTGATCTCCTGCGTAACCAGGATAAGCTGACCGAGCAGCTCGGGGTTCCCGGGATGGCTGATATCGTTGCCAACAATGGGGAAGAGTTCAAGACCTTCATTGATTTCGTTGTTTCAGTTTCGGACATGCCTTTCTGCGTTGATGCCTGGCAGATGAAGCCGAAGTTGGAAGGGGCCGCGTATTGTGCCGAGAAGGGTTTGCTGGATCGCATGTTCTATAACAGCCTGACCATCTGGGAACAGGACCTGGAGACTGAGATTCGCGAAATCGCTGATATTGGCGTCAAGCATGTTTTGCTGGTGGTTTTTGACCAGGAAGATCAGATGCCGAGTGGTCGCGTTAAGTCGACCCAGGGAGTTCTTGAGCTGATTGACAAAGTTGGGGCAAAATTTGAGAGTATTTTTGTTGACACGTCAGTCATGAATGGACCGGCCACCGCTTTTTGTGGTCTTGCCAACAAGATGATCAAGGAAAAGTGGGGTTTTCCGACTGCCAGTGCTCCCAGCAACGGTTCCTACATGGATCTCAAGCGCTATAAGGAGATGATGGATTTTAAGGGTTGGTCCGCGACTGACGCTGCTTTGGAAGGTCTGGCGGCATTTTGGTACCATGACATGATTTTTTCCGGTCCGATGGTTGGGGCTAGCCGGATCCTGCCTGCGGTTGCCGAAGCGGAAGCCTTCCTGGCGACCTCGGTGTTTGGCGAAACCAAGAAGCTGCCGGTAGACAAAAATCATCCTTTGTACAAATTGTTCCCTGATTTTGTCGAACAGTTGAAAACCCTGTAGGGATTCGGAAGTGAGTTAATTAAACGGCCGGCGGTGTTTTGCAGGTTGCCGCCGGCTGTTAAAGCCTGGGGCTGGTCAGTGGTTGCATCAGGTTCCTGTGCGTTCCCGGGCTTAATATTTTAATCTATGGAAGGAGAGATTGTTATGCCTGAACTTACACCTAAAGAGAGAGTAATGCGTTTTTTCAACCGTGAGCCGATTGACACCATGCCTTTTTTCAGCGGCATGGGCATGGTGCTGCTGCCGGCGATCAATAAGCTTGGCTACAAATTTCCCCAGGTCCATGTAGATGCCGAGAAGCTGGCCTGGTCGGCGATCGAATCAGCCCGCATGTTCGATATGGATGCTGCGGTCATTCCCTACGACATGTGTTGGGAATCGGAAGCCCTGGGCAACACCATCAGTCTTTATGAAGATTCCGAGGATATCCTTTATCCGACGATTCCGACCAAGAACTGGCAGACCCTTGACCAGGTCAAGATCACCCAGGAAGATATCGACACAATCATGACCAAGGGTCGGATGAGCTTGATTCCCGAAGCTATCAAGATCATCAAAAAAGAAGCACCGGAGCTGGCTATCGGCGCCTGGCAGCTGGGACCTTTTACCCAGTGCGGGCAGACCATTGAGCTCGATAAAGTACTCAAGGGGGTTTTCAAACAGGCCGACCTGGTTAATGAGATTCTGGATCACTTTACCGACATGATCATCCATATCGGCCAGGAACTGCAGGCCGCCGGGGCTGATTTCATTACCCTGCGTGAGCCCGGTGTTGCCGCCGACCTGCTGAGCCCGAGAACCTTCAAGAAAGTAATTCAGCCGCGTTTGACCAGGATTCTGGACAACTGGAAATCACCTAAGGTCCTGCACATCTGCGGTTCGACTGATCCGCTGGTCGCAATGATGAATGAGTGTCACGCTGATGCTCTGAGCTTTGACATCAAGTGCAACATTCCCGAGGCCCGGAAGATAGTTGGGGACGATGTCATTCTGCTGGGACAGTTTGATGTTTTCGAGCTGCCTTGTAAAGAGGAGACGACAGTTGAGCAGGCAGTGGCGGGCATAAACGCAAATATCGACACTGGTGTTGACGCGGTCTGGCCTGGTTGTGACCTGTGGCCCGATATCAAGGAAGAGAATTTCCGCGCCATGGTGAAGACCGTGCGGGAGCGGGGAAAGACGCCGACTGCGGCTTCCACCCGTTTCTAGGACAATGTTGTTTTGTGGCTCCATCCATGAGGGGGGGAGCATTAATCATGTCAACTGAAAAATAAGGAGAAGTCAAATGGGAGCAAGCAAAAGGGAAGACCTGCTGGAAAAAATTAAACAGGGCGTTATTGACTATGAAGAAGACACCGTTCTGGAAGCCTGCAACGAGTGGAAAGATGCGGCGTATGATCCCCTGGAAGGTGTTATGGACGGGCTGGCTGCCGGCATGGAGGTTGTAGGTGAACTTTACGACAAAAATGAATACTTTGTGCCCGAGGTTTTGATGTGCGCCGATGCTCTTTATGGTGGACTGGCTATCCTTCGTCCGCTGATTGAAACGAAAGAAGGTGATGTGAAGGCTCAGGTTGTTATCGGCAGTATCCAGGGTGATGTCCATGACATTGGTAAGAACCTGGTTAAAATGATGTTCGACGTAGCCGGTTGGGATGTTCATGACCTTGGTCGTGACGTACCCCTGGAAAACTTTGTTGAGACCCAGTTGAAGACTGACTCTGAAGTGGTAGCCATGTCAGCGATGATGACCACGACCATGCTTGGGATGAAAAAGGTTATCGCGATGATCAAAGAGAAAAACCCCGATTGCGCGATCATGCTTGGTGGCGCTCCGGTTACCAAGGATGTTGCTAATATCTTTGGTGCTGATGGTTATGCCGATTCTGCCGGCAACGCGGTTTCCGAAGGAATCAAGATGATTGCCCGCTTGAGGGAAATGCACTCTAAAAAATAGACCGGGAAAAGGTTACATCGTAACCTGATTTCCGGTAGAGGCAATCATTAGCTGAAAACTTGTGCCAGGTCTCACCACGGCTGGCCGCGGTGAGACCTGTTTTTCAAGTGAAAAAATAAACAGATAATAACCTTTTAATATTTAAGGCAGCCTTGGCAGTCAGTTGGGGTTGCTGCAGGAGAGGATCAAGTATAATGAGTAAAAAAACTGCAACGGTCATATTTCAGCCTTCAGGGCGGCGAGGTGAAGTCCCGGTAGGCGTAAACATTATTGAAGCTTCCCGGTTGCTCGGGGTTGACATTGAGGCTCCCTGTGGAGAAAAGAAGGTATGCGGTAAGTGTATCGTGCGGATCGAAGAAGGACGTTTTGAGAAGTACGGCATTACTTCCGGCATGGATCATGTTGGCGATTGGCTGGTTGAGGAAGAAAAGTTCATCAATGACGAGCGCAAGGCCAAAGGCTTTCGTCTTGGCTGCGTGGCGACGGTAAAAGACGATATCCTGGTTTTCGTGCCGGAAGAAGCCCGTGCCGGCAAGCAGGTGGTCAGCAAGGCCGCCCGCGCGATTCATATCGACTTTAATCCTTGTATCAGAACATATTACGTTTCGGTTGATAAGCCGACTTTCGAGGAACCGACCGGCGATTTTGAACGGATCTGCAACGGCCTTGAGCGCGAATTCGGTCTTTGCAACCTGACCATCGACATTTTTGCCCTGCGCCAGCTTTGTGACGCCCTGCGTGAAGGGGACTGGGGGGTTACGGTCAGCGTTTGGGACAATAAGGAGATCATCCGCGTTCTGCCCGGCCGGCATAAAAATGGTCCCTATGGCATCGCCATCGACGTTGGTACGACCACGGTTGCCGGTTATATGTGTGACCTGTCCACCATGGAGGTCATTGATACTGTTTCAATGATGAATCCCCAGTGTAAATACGGGGAAGACGTCATGGCCCGTATCACGTACCACATGACCACCGATGGTGGTTTGAAACGGATGAGCGATGATATCATTGAGGGACTCAATGGCTTGATAGAAAAGGCTGTCATGTCCACCCATCCGCCGAAAAAAGAGGTCAAGGGAGCCGATGGCAGCAAGGAAATGGTTGAGGTTCCGGAAGAAGGTAAGGAATACCTGCGGTTGACTATGGATGATATTGAAGACATCACCATCGGTTTCAATACCGCCATGCATCATATCCTGCTGTCGCTTAATCCTGAGTATGTCGGTTTGGCTCCGTTCCCGCCGGTTATCCATCACAGCATGGATATCAAGGCCCGCGACCTGGGAGTTAAGGTCAATCCTTCCAGTTATCTCTATGTTCTGCCGATTGAAGCCGGTTTCGTCGGTGCTGACAACGTCGGTGTCCTGATCTGTGAAGAGCCTTACAAGTATGAAGAGAACCAGTTGATCATCGACGTTGGTACCAACGGTGAGCTGGTCCTGGGCAACAAACATAAACTGATTTCTTCCTCCTGTGCAACCGGTCCCGCCCTTGAAGGGGCGCAGCTGTCTTATGGGATGCGGGCCGCTCCGGGTGCCATCGAACGGATCGACATTGATCGTGAAACCAAGGATGTTACGTATCGGGTTATCGGTCAGGAGAAAAGTAATAAAGAGATTGATGATGTTACGAAAATGGGCGCCAAAGGTATCTGCGGTTCAGCTATCCTTGACGTTCTGGCGGAACTCTATCGTTCCGGAACTATCAGGAAGACCGGGCAGTTCAACAAGAAGGTTTTGAAGGATTGCCCCCGGTTCCGTAAGAATCCTGATACCAACCAGCCGGAATTTGTCATTGCCTGGGCCAATGAGTCCAGTATCGATAAGGATATTGTCGTCACCCAGAGAGATATCCGCCAGATTCAGCTGGCCAAGGGTGCCCTCTATGCCGGTTGTAAGCTGATGCTCAAACGGATGGGGCTTGACAATCCGGATCGGGTCAAGATTGCCGGTGCGTTCGGGACTCACATTGATCGTGAGAAATCCTTGATCATGGGTCTTTTCCCTGATTGCGAAGTTGAGAAGATTGAGGGTGTGGGTAACGCCGCCGGTGATGGCTGCCGGGCTGCCCTGCTTGATATGAAGAAACGGGTTGAAGCCAACTGGTGTTCACGTAACGTCGAGTATGTTGAACTGACGGTTGAAGAGACCTTCGAGCAGGATTTCATGGAAGCTATGCAGTTGCCGCATATGGTCGATCCATTTCCCCATCTGGTTGGCCTGGTTGACGAAGACATCCTTAACCAGTAAATATCTGTCCATACGGGGGTTTTTGGAGCCCCTGTATGGACTTTATGCGGTAAAGAATTGCGGCCGATCAGGAAATTGGTTATACTGCTGGTATTCCTCTTCCTGATCGGTTGCTTTTTTTCGTCTTCAGGAGTACCATTTTGGAATGGTGCCAGGGCCAGGTAAGAACAGTGATAGGTAATTGTAAATGGGTGAAATATGACAGTGAATTGTAAAAAGGAATGTAAACAAGTATGTGCCAAGTTAAGTCCGGGAATTTGCGGGTTGCCATGTCTGGTTCGAGTTTGCCGGATAGAAAAAGGCAAAGCGTCAGTAGAAATTTATGAGACCGAATGTACTATGCTCCATAAAGTTGCTGAAAACATCAAAGAAATTGAGCTCAGAGAAGTTTTTGCCTCAATTACTGACAATCCCGTCTACCAGGCAGCCGCGAAAGCCGGCTGTCACGCGTCATGCCCGGTGCCGGTCGCCATTTTAAAAGCTGCCGAAGTAGCTCTGGATGTGGCTTTGGCCATGCCGGTAGCGATTGATTTTGTCGACTGCAATTAGAGGCAGGAAAATGTCTCATTGTTGAGAGAGCGTGTTGCCAGAGACTGCTTCTTCCCTTGTCGATTGGGGTGAAGAAAAAATCTGGTTGTTTACTGCTTTAATTAATGGGTGTCTTGAAAAGAGAGGTGGTAAGATGTGTGACCATATGATAGAAGTTGGAAGTGTCCCTTTTCGGGTAGAGCCCAAAGGAATCAGTAAAAGTATGATCAGTGCGCTGCTTGGAAAAGGGAAAAAATATGGACTTACCGACATCATTCCCTTACCGACTGACAAAATTGTGGTTGCCGAATGGGTGCGGCTTAAATGCAGTTATGGTTGCAGCAATTATAATACCAGCTGGTGTTGTCCACCTGTTACCCCGAGTTATGAAGATACCAGGAATTTAATAAAAGAGTATTCACTGGCCCTGCTCCTGGTCGGCCGGACCAGCCGGGTTAATTTCTATCGTGATAACCAAAGTAAAAGAGCTCAGCAGTTGCGGGGCTGGAAGGGGACGGTGAGCATTGAGCGGCTCCTTTTTATGGAGGGATTTTACAAAGCCTTCAGCTTGGTTGGTGAAGGTTGTGCCTTGTGTAAGACCTGCGCTTATCCTGAAAATTGCCGCTTCCCAAAGGAAAAGCGACCTTCCCTTGAATCATTCTCAATCGATGTTCTGGGAACGTTGAGAGCGGTCAATATAATCCCTCAAGTTGCCAAGGATATCAATGAACACTATAGTTATTACAGCATCATTCTCTTGGAATGAGACCTCATTAAACGATAAATCCCAGTTTTCGTCGGACAAACTCCATTTGTACATCCAAGGGCAATCCCAACGGGCAGTTGTCTTCACACGCCATCATTTCAAAACAGCAAAAAATCCCTTCATCAGTACCAATCAGATCCAAATATTGTCGCGGCTTGCGTTGATCACGCGGATCGAGCAGCAAGCGACCGATGTGATTGAGCCCGGCGGCTCCGAGAAAAGTTTTTCGAGTGAGGACTGTGCCGCAGGAGGCGATACAGATACCGCACTCTATACAACGCTCTGCTTCGTAGATGGCCATGGTTTCCCGATTGCTCATTGGCTGTTCCGTTTTTTTTGGGTCAAATGGAAGGTCGGTGTGAATCCAGGAGCTGATTCTGGTATTTAAGGCTTTAAACCAGACTCCCGTATCGACGCTTAAGTCACCGATGAGTTTGAAAACCGGCAGGGGCATCAGGCGAATATGGGATAATAGGTCTTTGGTTAAGGTCCGGCAGGCCATGCGTTGGATACCGTTGACAATCATGGCGCAGGAGCCGCAGACTCCGGCTCGGCAGACAAAATCAAACATCAGGGAAGGATCTAATTCTTCTCTGATTTGGTTTAAAGCCACGTAGAGGGTCATGCCGGGAGTTTCTTTAAGTTGGTAGGGCTGCATCCTCGGCGGCCGGGTGGGTTGATTGGGGTTGTAGCGGAAAATTTCAAATGACAGATTACGTCCCATGATCTTATAGAAGCCTTATGTAGTTTGGTGGTAAAAAAATGTATCGACACGAAATGGTATCGCCAGGCCGCTGCTCTATTCCTGGAACTAAAATTGTGAGCAATGATATTCAATAGGATAAAATATTAGGTAACTCCGTTTGGCCGTCACTCTTCAATTGTCGGAACCGCGATTTTCCGGGGGAAGCTCGGTAATGGTGACAGGTTCGTAGCTGATCTTTGGCACATTATGCCCCGTCGGCCAGGTGGCCAGGGTGCGTTTCAGCCAGTGTTGGTCGTTTCTTGTCGGATAGTCGGTACGATAATGGCTGCCCCGGCTTTCAGTTCGTTGCCAAGCCCCGCAGGCGATGCAGAGAGCCAGTTTAATCATGCCCGGCAGGCGTAGAGCCAGAGCATTTTCGGGACTGGCAGGGTGGTCGTGATTATGCACTTTGATGCGGCGGCTTCGTTCATGCAGATCTCGCAGTTTTTCTACCGCTGAGGCTAAATCCTGATCATTGCGAAAAATACCAACGTTGTTTGTTAAGATGGTTTTGACTTCAGCCAGAATCGGGTAGATATTTTCACCGTCTCGGCGATCTTTCAGGGTCCTGAGGCGGTCTTTTTCTTTTTGTAGGGCCTGGTGGACAAGCCTGATTGGTGCTTCGCGCCGGAAGTCTTGCAGTGTTTTAGCAATATGTCGGCCGGTTATTCTTCCCGCCACCAAGGTCTCAGCCAGGGAGTTGCCGCCCAGGCGATTGAAACCGTGCAGATCCCAGCAGGCACTTTCGCCAACGGCAAAGAGACCGTCAAGTCCATAGGCAGCGCCTGTAAGCCGGGTGCGAATGCCGCCCATACTGTAGTGTTGTACCGGTCTAACCGGTATTAAATCTCTTGCAGGATCAAGCCCGTTAAAAGTTTGGCAGATGTCAGCTATACCGGGCAGCTTGGCTTTGATATGAGCTGCACCAAGATGTCGGATGTCGAGCCACAAGTGCCGGCCATACTCGTCTTTAACTCCGTGGCCCTGCTCCATGTGCATGGTCATGCAACGGGTAACGACGTCACGAAAAGCCAAATCTTTCTTTTGTGGTTCGTAGTCAAGCATGAAGCGATGCAGATTTTTGTCAAGCAGGTAGCCGCCGTCGCCCCTAGCACCCTCTGTAATTAAAATTGCCGAGGGGACGATGCCTGTGGGATGAAACTGGACAGCTTCCATGTTGCCAAGTGGAACAATTCCGGTTTCCAGGGCAATAGCCATGCCGCTGCCTTCATTAATGACGGCATTGGTGGAGTCGCGATAGAGGCGACCACAACCACCGGTGGCGATTACTGTTGCTCCGGCCCGATAAGCTTCAAGGTTGCCACTGCGTAGACAACGCGTAACGGCCCCGTAACAGTATTCCTGGTCATGGATTAAGGCCACGGCCTCAATTCGGTCATGAACCTCGATTTGGTGTTTTAGAACCTGGTTGTCCAGGGTGTACTGAAGACAATGGCCGGTGCTGTCGGCACAGTAACATGTCCGCCACTGCTGAGTTCCACCAAAATTGCGGGCGGCAATAAGGCCGGCACTGGTTTCGTTTTCGACTATCAGGCGACCGTCGGCAGATTGCCAGGGGCCGGCCTCGACGCGGTTCCAGGGCATTCCCCAATAGGTTGTTTCGCGAACCGCTCGTGCTGCCTCTTCAACAAATAAACGGGCAACCGGTTGTTCACATCCCCAATCTGATCCCCGGACGGTGTCTTCAAAATGAAGGTCCGGAGAGTCATCGCGACCCATGAAAGAATTGCCCAGGCTGGCCTGCATGCCTCCTTGGGCGGCGGCGCTATGGGAACGGCGTGGCGGTACCAGGCTTAAGATGATAACCTTCAAGCCTTTGGCAGCAGCTTCAATGGCCGTCCTTTCTCCTGCCAGGCCGGCGCCGATAACTAGTACGTCAGTAGTATGTTCTGGGCAAAAAGACAATCTCTTTTCCTGTTATTTCACCAATAAAGTGTTGATGAAAAAAGCGTGAAGCGCTAATTTATACAGGTTAA
>JANTGZ010000100.1 GCA_024762675.1 Thermodesulfobacteriota bacterium
CTCGGGCTGAAGCCCTGCCTGGAGGTCTGTCCCCGTACCGAGACATAACTTGTTTATTTATAAGGTTATCCAGCGGGGTTTGTCGAACCTTTCTGTAGATCTTATTAAGCGGTTTGAGTAGTCGATGATCAGCTCTTTTTTTATCATCTTCTCGAGTTCCCTGAATTGTTGGTTATTCAACAGGCGTGCTGCATCTATAGGGTCTTTGAATGTCATCTCCAACAGGTAATCAGCCCTGCCGCCATAAAGCATGTGCCACTCCTGGGTGAGTTCGACAAAGTCTAATTTTTCGATCGCTTTTACGATCTGTCCCAGGATGCGTTTGTAGTCATCTTTTTTATTGGGTCTGACATTGTAGTAGTGATTCCACTTCCAAACCCCTTCCTGGATGGTGTAGGGTTCATTGCTGACTCTGCCAGTTGAAAAGCCCAGTGCCGAAGTTCGGCTGTTGACGTAAAAATTAAGTTCGTTGGTGATCTTGCGATACTCCTCCGAGATTACAATTTCATTTATCAGGTTTATATTCTCGGCGCTGAATACGGCAACAGTTGTGGGGCCGACGCCAACCTCGACATAGTAGCCACCAACAATTTGCAACCCTAATGAGGTTACCTTGGGGTTATACTTTTCACTTATAAAGGCAAGGTATTCGGCCTCTTTGTCTCTTTCGACATTCCATTGCTGGGTATAAAGTACATTCATTTTCTTACCTCAAAATATTAATTTGTTTGACTGTTGGTTGGCAGTAGGTATATAAAACAGTTATACTGGAGTTTATTATTCTATATAATGGATTGCATTATGGCATAAAATATCATTTTTAACAACCTATTTAAACTGATAGATAGTATAAGTTTCCGTTATATGTTATGGGGCAGTTTAATCGACTTAAATAGCTGATTTATATTATATTATGACGATATTAAAAGACAACCTCAAACAACTTTATTATTTTTACGAGTCGGTTCGTAACCGTAATATATCGACGGCCGCAAAAAAACTTTTTATTTCTCAGCCGGCTGTATCGATGCAGATCAAAAAACTTGAGAACTGTTGCGGTATGAAATTGATCGAAGAGAGTTGTGGCAAAAAGATTCTGCCGACCTCTGAAGGTCAGAAACTGTTCGAATATCTCGATAAGGTTTTTAAGATTCTGGACAAAGCCGAAGCCGAGCTGAAAAAGATGGAGGGTAAAAAGCAGATCCATATTACTATCGGCACCACGCCAACCTATGGCAAATATATCTTGCCCTATATTTTCGAAAACTACGCCGGACTTCATCCGCAATGCCATATCAAAGTAACCTCGGAAAGTTCAATCTCCCTGCTCGAGAGCCTGAAGCAGGACAAGGTTGACATTGTTGTGATGGCGCTCTGGAAAAAGCTCTCCCTGAAAGATTTTCAGGTCCACCATCTTGGTCAGGAGGAGGTCATTCTGCTCTCAGCCCCAGACCATCACCTGCAAAGACGAAAAAATATCTCCCTGAAAAATTTTCAGGATGAAAAATTCATTATGCGGGATGAGCAGTCGGGAACCAGAAAATATATCCTTAGAGAGTTTAAAAAAATGGGAGTTAGTTTACCGGTAAGTGTTGAGTGCGAAAGTCCGGATCTGGTCAAAGAGTTGATTATGGAGGGTAAGGGGATCGGCTTTCTGACCCGGACAAAGAGCCGAAAAGAGTTGTCGGAGGGACTTGTTAAAGAGGTAGACTTGGGGGAACACCGTTTTTATCTCGACATAGCTATCGTCTTGAACAAGCAGAAAAACTTAATGCCGGAGATGCAGGACTTTGTAGATTGCATTATAAAAAC
Source organism: Thermodesulfobacteriota bacterium (assembly GCA_024762675.1). Taxonomy (GTDB): domain Bacteria; phylum Desulfobacterota; class Anaeroferrophillalia; order Anaeroferrophillales; family Tharpellaceae; genus Tharpella. The sequence continues at coordinate 1,813 of JANTGZ010000100.1, forward strand.
CAAACAGAAGCGTAATTTCCCACCAGATATTCACCAGTCATAATCAGCCTGTCAACCAATTCTGAAACTCTGAAAAACCGATGCGACGCAGTGGTCGGACTCTTTACTTAGCCACCATTCTTTGACGTTCAATTTTTACCGTGCAAGGTGAAATTTGCTCTGCTTGGTTAAACCTTGTTGACGATGTTTCAGATTCAGTTGGTAGGAGTTGCTGTCGAATACCGGTTGCAGTTAGTGCCGGGTTTCCTGTCGTCGGCAAGCAAAGAGGATCTCATTCATTTCACTTTGGCAGGAATGGCACAATCATTGCTGAACTGCAGATATCTCGGAGCAGATATTGCGGAGTTTACCAAGTCGGTACTTTGCGGTTATTGGCGGGGACGCAGCAAGTCGAAACAGTATTTAGCATCCTTGATTTTGTGCGGTGATGTGCCGTTTCCAAATGGTAATTTTCTGTCATCTACCGGTAAAAAGCACGGACGATCATATATCAGATTGAGTTATAAGGGGTAAAACATGAGGTACGCAGAGACTGGATTTAATTTAGAGATCGATCTTACTCGGGGAAATATTGAGAAGGTCGCAACCGACCCAAGAGATACTGAGCTCTATCTTGGAGGTTTGGGTACCAACGCCAAGTTGTTGTGGGATCGAGTCCCACCCGAAGTTGAAGCCTTTGATCCGGAAAACCTTTTGATTTTCGGTGCCGGTCTTCTATGCGGCACACCGGCTACCGGTTGTAATCGGACGATTGTTTCAACGATCTCTCCGCAGACTAAATTGATGGCATTTTCAATGATGGGCGGGTTTTGGGCTCCGGAATTAAAGTATGCAGGTTTTGACAAGGTTGTCTTGCGCGGCAAGTCCTCCGAGTTGGTCTATATCTGGATTAATAATGACAAGGTAGAGATTCGTGATGCCTCTCATCTTAAGGGAAAAGGGGCGGTAGAAACGGCGGAACTTATTCAGAAGGAACTCAATCAGCCCAAAGCCCAGGTTGCGGCGATCGGTATGGCCGGCGAAAACCGGGTCTACTACGCCTCTATCGAACAGGGCCGCTCCAGTGCCAGCCGGGGTGGAATCGGCGCGGTAATGGGTGACAAAGGGGTCAAGGCGATCGTGGTCCGGGGCACCAAAGATATCAATATTGCCCAGCCGGCGGAATATTTGGGGCTTTGTAACGAAGTTCTGGAATATATCAAATATCGTGAAGATCATCCGATTCCTGGAGTTATGCCTATTCTGGCCGGGCTCGGATCTCCGCAGGAGATGAAAGTTCACGATGAGAAGTGGCATACCGAGAATTTTATGTGGGGTAACTCCAGAACCCGTAGAAAAGATTTCTGGAATGATGAAATTGCCGAGGAGTGGACTAAAACCATGGAGGATTCTCGGACCCGGCTGATAAGCTGCTATAACTGTCCGATGAAATGCGGCGCCACTATCTCGATGCCGGGATTGCCGACCTACATGATGAAATGCTTTTCGAAACTTACCTATACTATGGCCGCCTTTTCCGATCTCGATTTTGGTTTACGTATTGCTCAGAAGGCCACCGAGTATGGCCTGGACGGTTTTTCAACCCCGCAGGTGATGGCTTTTGCCCTTGAACTTTTAGAAAACGGGATTCTTACGGATGATGATTTTCCCGGAATGCCGGACGACAGTGAAGGGCGCTTCTACTGGCTTTTAGACCGGATTGTCCGCCGCGAAGGGATTGGTGATATCCTTGCCGACGGTACCTATTGGGCAGCATTGAAAATAGGTAAAGGGGCTGATGCCTATGCTCATAATAATATCAAAAAAACCGAGCAGCTGCCGCTTAAGCTGTCGATGCTTAATCCGATCTATTTCCTGATGTATTCGACTGGTGAGAAGATGAATATTACCCAGATTGAAGGGCAATTTCCGCAGGCGCCTTTTCCCAAGCGTGAGCACCGGGAGAAGTTTGTTGAGGATTGGATTCAGGTTCCCGACGATCGTTTTAAACAGTATTTCCTTGACTGGGAGCCGCGCGGTGAAAATTCGATGCCTTTCTATCCGACGGTACCGATGGTTTGTGATATTGTCGATTGGCAGGAGCGGATGCACTACATTGATGATGCCTTAGGCATGTGCGCCGGTCTCTCATCATTTCCTCTGAAACCGCCTTATCATATCCACAACTATCCCAAATTTATCACCTCCGGCGCCGGCATCGAGATGGATGAAGAGAAGCTTACTAAAGCCGCCAAGCGTTATCGGACTTTAGTAAGAGCCGTAAATATCAGAAGAGGCATGCGGAGAGCGGATGAGGCACCGCCGGAGAACCACTGGAAGAAAAGATTTCCCGAACTCGAGACTGAACTCCTGGATGCCTATTACGAGCTTAAAGGATGGAACAACGACGGCATCCCGACCACAGAGTCCTTGCAGGATTTGGGGTTGGATTATGTGAGTGAAGACTTTATCAAGAGAGGCATTTTAGATAAATAGCATGAGCATTTTCACCCTGCCACGATGCGGGGACAGACCTCCAGGCAGGGCGCCAGCCCGCAGCCGGGCTGAGCTCTGTCCCCTTGCGAAGCAGGGCGAAGCAAAATTCACGCTATTTGCAGTAGCTTTATAGTGGGTATGAAAAAACAGTAGAAATAAATCGTGGGGGTAAAAAACCTTGAAGGCTGAGAAAAAAACGAAAATAGTTAAAACTATCAGAATTGATGTTGATCAGTGCAATGGCTGCCGGGCTTGCGAGGTGATCTGCTCCGCGGTTCATGCGGCACCGAAATTCAGCAGTAATAACCCGGCCAGATCGCGGATCAGGATAATTCGCGATCCTTTAAGAGATATCTACGTTCCGGTATTGGCGGGGGAGTATACGGTCGCCGAATGTGCCGGCCGCGACAAATATATGATCGACGGCAAAGAGTACGACGAGTGCTCTTTCTGTCGGGCCTCCTGTCCCTCGCGGGAGGAGTTTAAGGAGCCCGATTCAGGTCTTCCCTTGAAATGCGATATGTGTGAAGACGAAGAGGATGGGCCCCAGTGTGTCAAGTGGTGCCTGGTTGACGCATTGATCTATGAAGAGCGGGAAGAGGAGGTCGCAGAAGATGAAGGTCCTGAGACTTTGGAGATCGGCCTGGAATCTCTGGCCGACAAATATGGCCTTGAAACCTTGATGGAAACTATGGCCCGCATGGCAAAAAAAGGTTAATACATTGGAAACTGTAGCTCCCTTTAATGAAATTATCGATGAGATAAAAGAGGCCGGTGGAGAGACCTTTAAGCTCTGCTATCAGTGCGGAATCTGTGACGCCGTCTGCCCCTGGAATAAAGTTATAACCTTCAGTATGCGCAAGGTGATTCGTGAAGCGGCCTTTGGTCTGACCGATGTCGAAGGCGACAGTTTCTGGCGCTGTACGACCTGCGGGAAATGTGTTCAGCAGTGTCCGCGGCAGGTAAAACAGATCGAGCTTGGGGTCTCTTTGCGAAGAATCGCTACCGAATATCAGGTTTTTCCAACTTCGGTGAAGCCGGTCCGGACCATGAGTGGCAGCCTCGCCGGTAATGGTAATCCTTTGAATGAGGAGCGTCAGAATCGCGCTGACTGGGCTAAAGGATTGTCGGTCAAGAGCTTTGACGAGGGTATGGAGGTCTTATATTTTGTCGGCTGCTACCTGAGTTACGATGCGAGATTGAAAAAGGTTGCGGTTGCGACTGCCAATATCCTTAATAAGGCCGGGGTCGATTTTGGTATCCTGGGCGCCAAAGAGAGTTGTTGTGGTGAGAGCATCCGTAAAGCCGGCGATGAAGATGTATTTAAACGCCTGGCCAAGGAGAATATCAGAAACTTTATTGATAGTGGAGTCAAAAAAATCCTGGTCTCCTCTCCCCACTGCTACCACACCTTCAAAAATGAATACCCCGAATTTATGGTTCATTTTGAGGTGGTTCATGTCAATCAATATCTTTTGGAACTTATTGCCGACGGGAGATTGGAACTTAGCGGTGACTACGCTAACAGAGTCACTTATCACGACCCCTGTTATCTGGGCCGGCATAACGATATCTATGATGAACCCCGCGAGGTCTTAAATAAAGTTCCCGGTTTGGAACTGGTTGAGATGGCTGATTCGCGTGAAAACAGCCTCTGCTGCGGCGGGGGTGGCGGCCGGATCTGGATGGAGACCGCCAAAAGTGAAAGATTTTCCGACTTAAGGGTAGCTCAAGCGCAGGAAGTCGGGGCGAAAGTCCTGGTAACCTCCTGTCCCTACTGCATCACCAACTTTGAAGAGAGCCGCTTAAGTTTAGAGCCTGAAGATGACGTTGAAATTAAAGATATTGCAGAAATTATCAATGATATAATTTGAAGCATACAGAATGCAAGGGTGATTTTTGGTTTTATTTTCTTCATCCTTTCATCCTTCACCCTTCATCCTTTTAGCATGGAGATAGAACGTGGAAAACGAAGTAGTGCCAACCGAAGTAATTCAACAATTTTCCGGATCTCTCGGAGAAAATAGCTTTGGCGACGTTATGGTCGTTGGGGGAGGGGTCAGCGGGATTCAAGCTTCACTTGATCTTGCGACCGCCGGTTTTAAGGTCTACCTGGTTGAGAAGGGGCCGAGTATCGGCGGCCACATGGCTCAGCTGGATAAGACCTTTCCCACTAACGACTGCTCGATGTGAATACTCTCACCTAAACTGGTCGAGGTCGGCCGGCATCCAAATATAGAGGTTCTGACATTTACTGAAGTTGACGGTTTAGAAGGTGAAGCCGGTGACTTTAAGGTAACTTTAAAAACCAGGCCCCGCTACATCATCGAAGATCAATGTACCGGTTGCGGGACTTGCGTCGAGTACTGTCCGGTAGCCTATCCGGATCCATTTAACCAGGAGATTTCAGATAATAAAGCGGTCCATGTCTACTTTTCTCAAGCGATTCCTCTGGTTGCCTACATTGATGAAAGCTGTCTTTATCTGAAAGAGAAAAAGTGTGATATCTGCCGCGGCGTCTGTCAGGCCGACGCCATCGATTTCAGACAAATTCCCAAGAAGGCCGAGGTTAATGTCGGCGCCATAATTCTTTCAGCTGGAATTGAACCCTTTGATCCTGAAGTTAATGAAGTATATGGTTACGGCAAACTGCAGAATGTCGTCACCAGTATGGACTATGAACGACTTTTGTCCTCTACCGGCCCCTACGAAGGGGTGGTTTTGCGGAACTCCGATAAGAAACACCCGAAAAAAATTGCCTGGATCTCCTGTGTTGGTTCGCGCCGCTCGACCGAGGGTGAGAACAGCTACTGTTCCGGGGTCTGCTGTACCTATACGCAAAAACAGGTAATTTTGACAAAAGATCACGATCAAGAAGCCGATTGCACGGTATTTCATAATGATATCCGCTCCTTCGGTAAGGATTTCGAGCGCTATTTTCAAAGAGCCGAGCAGCTGCCCGGGGTCGAATTTATTCGCAGTTACGTCTCAATCGTAGGAGAGAATCCGGAAAATAAGAATGTTATTGTCAGATATGCAACCTTTGCTGATGGTGTAAAAGAGGAAGAGTTCGATATGGTGGTTCTGGCCGTCGGTTTGAACCCGCCGGCTGATTTTAAAGAGCTGGCCGACAAGTTCCAGATTGAACTAAATGCTCACGGTTTTAACCGGGCAATTGATACTAATCCGATAATTACAAATCGTCCCGGTATCTTTGTCAGCGGCGCCTTTCAGGGGCCGACGGATATTCCTGAATCGGTTTTTACGGCCAGCGGGGCCGGCTCTCAGTGTGGAGAATTTCTCGACTATCGGCGCGGGAAACTGGCCGAGGAGAGAGTCTATCCACCGGAACGAGATGTCTCTGGAGAAGAACCCAGAATCGGTGTCTTTGTCTGTCACTGCGGGGCCAATATCTCCAGTGTCGTCAATGTTCCCTCCTCTGTAGAGTATGCTTTAACCCTGCCGAATGTCGTCTACGCCCAGGAACAGCTTTTCTCATGCGCCACCAATTCAGCTAAGGAGATTACCGATCTGGCCAAGGAGAAAGGGCTTAACCGAGTGGTGATTGCAGCCTGTTCGCCGAGGACTTTGGAGCCGTTGTTCAGAGATACCTTGCGCGAAGCGGGTTTGAATCAATACTATTGTGATATGGCCAATATCAGGGAGCATTGCTCCTGGGTTCACGCCAAACAGAAGGATGAGGCTACCGAAAAAGCTAAAGATATTATCCGCATGTCGGTAGCCCGGACAACTCACCTGGAGCCCTTGCAGGAGTTTGATCTCGATGTCAACAAAACCGCTTTAGTGGTTGGCGGCGGCATCGCCGGCATGAACTGCGCGCTCTCTATCGCTCGGCAGGGACATGAGGTTGAGCTGGTTGAAAGGACAAAAGATTTAGGAGGGGTGGCACGCCGCATCCACAGTACAATTGAGGGCATGGATGTGCAGTCCTATCTCGATGATCTGATTCGTACGGTCTATAAAAACCCTTTGATCCATGTATCGCATGAGGCGACGATTACTGATGTCTCCGGTTATATCGGGAATTTTACGACTACCTTAGAGAGTGAAGGCCGGATAAAGAAGATAAAACACGGGGCCTCTGTTCTTGCAATCGGGGCCGAAGAGTATAAACCTGAAGAGTATCTCTACGGCGAGAATGATAACGTTTTAACCCAGCTTGAATTGGGTGAAAAACTTGCTGCAAATGATGAGGGTCTGGTTCGAGCCGAGAGCCTGGTGATGATTCAATGTGTTGGCTGTCGCAACGAAGATCGCAACTACTGCAGTCGGGTATGTTGCAGTCACGCGATCAAGAACGCCTTGAAACTTAAAGAGAAAAACCCGCAGATGTCGATCTATATCCTTTTCCGGGATATGCGGACTTATGGTTTAAGAGAGGATTATTATCGGGAAGCGGCTGAAAAAGATGTTAAATTCATTCGCTATGAACCCGCTGAAAAACCTCTGGTTGAAGCGGCCCAGGAGGGCGGAAAACCGATCTTGAGAGTGACTGTTCCGGATCCGGTTTTAGGTAAAAAACTTGAGCTTGATGCCGATTTTGTGGCTTTGGCAGCGGCCGTTATTCCCGCCGCAACCACGCACGAAGTTGCCGGTTTGTTTAAAGTAACCTTAAGTCCGGATGACTTTTTCAAGGAAGCTCATGTTAAATTGAAACCGGTTGAATTTGCCGCTGATGGTGTCTACCTCTGCGGAACGGCGCACTATCCCAAGCATATTCAGGAAACCATAAATCAGGCTTATGGTGCGGCCGGCCGGGTCTTGACGCTGCTCGCAAACGATACGGTTACCGCTTCAGGTTCGGTCTGTGAAGTTAAAGAGGACGATTGTGTTTCGTGTGGTGCCTGTATTACCGC
>JANTGZ010000101.1 GCA_024762675.1 Thermodesulfobacteriota bacterium
CTTTTTGGAGATACTCCGATTCCCGGTTTTTGGTATCAAGGGTTGCAATAAAAAGGATTATCTTTTCCATGTTTTCCTCAGAGGGTTTTAGTAAGGTCATCTGCATGCGGGCAACGCCAGCGTGAGTCTACTCTTCCGCTTTCAGCATATCCGCGATAATGACTTTCAAGGTCTCCTTGTTAACTTTGCCGGAATCACCAACAGCCGGAAATTCATCTACAATTTCAAGTCTTTCCGGTAGTTTGTAGTTAGCTATCTGCTTTTCTTTGAGAAAAGCAACCATCTTTTCAAAAGAGAGGGAGCCACCACTCTTCAAAATTACGAAGGCGCAGGCTTTTTCACCAAACTTATGATCCGGCATTGCGACTACGGCAACACTGGCAACCGCTGGATGCTCATTCAGCAATCCCTCAATTTCGGCCGGGTAGATGTTCTGCCCTCCGCGAATAATCATATCTTTTTTGCGGCCCATGATCCATAAACAGCCGCGGTCATATTTAACCAGATCGCCGGTTGTAGTCCAGCCATCTTCTTGAAATACCGTTAAGGTTGTTTCAAGGTCACGAAAATAACCGGCCGGGGCATGAGGTCCTCGAAACCATAAGGCTCCAGCTTCACCGTCGGTGATCTCCTGGCCATCATCATCAAGCAGTTTTATAACATTGCCCGGTAAGGAACGGCCCACGGTTCGGCGTCGCAGGTCGACAGGATCAGTAACTTTACAGCCGGAGACCGAACCTACATCCTGGGTTCCAAGATCGCTGGTAATCGCCCCTCCGAGGCGGCTTTCTGCTTCTTCGGCCAGCTGCGGTGAGAGGTAGCCGCCAGCCGAGCGAATAAAACGTAAGCTCGAAAGGTCGTATTTTTCAACATCATTTTCGAGCATTTTGACAAGGTGAGTGGGGACAACGCCGATGGCTGTACATTTTTCATCGGCAATCATCTGTAATGCCAGTTCGGGATCAAAATCTTCAAGCAGGACCACTTTTGCGCCGACCAGCGGGGCGGCAAAATAGGTTAAGGTACCACCGGCTCCGCCGGCATGCGGGGCGATTGCGAAGGTTATATCATCACTGGTCAGATCCCAGAGATCGACGCGGGATTTTGATGTGCAGAGGCGGGAGGCAATCGGCCATTCAACAAGTTTGGGAATGCCGGTTGTGCCGGTCGTCGAGGTCAAAAGGCAGACATCTCGACAGGGGTCGAAACGGCGCTGATTGTACTCATCATCAGCAAGAATTTTGTTTTCATTAGCGGCGCTGATTAAAGAGAAAACATCATCGCCAAGGCTGTCCGGTACTTCATCTTCCAGAAGGTAGAAATGCTTTATGCATTTATGTTTTTGATTTAACGTTCTGAACATCTCAAGGTAGTTGAAGTTGCGATATTCAAAAGGGCAGACCACAGCTTCCGCCTGGGTTCTTTCAAGCATGTAGTCGAGCTCTTTTTCCCGTAAATAGGGATAGGCCACGAGAGCTATAAGGCCGGCTCTTTCGGCGGCTATCCGAGCCAGAAAGCCAAAAGCTGTATTGGGTACCTGAATGATAATCCGGGCGTTGTTGGAAATTCTCTGGGAGATGAAATGGGCCGCAATCGAGTTGACCAGAGGCAGAGCCTGAGCCCAGGTTATCCTGTATTTAGAGTCGACTAAAGCCTCCTGGTCAGCCAGCTCACGGGCATTTTTCTCCCAGAAATCATAAAAGGTTTCAGTTGTCCAAAAGCCATCCGTTTGAAACTCGTTGATCATCTCATCTGAATACCTGATTACGCGCATTTTTCCCCTCACTATAAACTTTTAATTATTTTAATCCAATTTTTTGGCGAAAAAAGGGATGAAAGCTGCCCTTCTCCTGGTAGCATTAAGCATATGTTGCTACCAGAAAGCGCAGTCAGCCATCATCCCTGTTTCAAACTGTTTCGATGTGGGGACAGATCTCCAGGCAGGGCTTCAGCCCGAGCCGGGCAGAGCTTGCGCCTGAGCGTAGCGATGAAGTGCCCTTGGGGTATCCGTCTTCGAAGTGGGCGAAGCAATGTTTGCCGTTATTTACAATATCTTTATAAGAAAACAACCCGTCAGTTATCTTAGAAACAATAGACAACATTAAACCAGACGTTCTGGCCTTCGGTTTTATTTTCAGCTTCAAACTCAAACTGGGTTCTTAGCGTGAAAAACATATTTTTGTAGTTGTACCAGATGCCGGGTCCGATAGAGTAAACTTGGCTGTGGTAGCCTTCATCGGCTTTGAGCAGGCTCTGCACCGGGGGCGGCAAAGTTCCGTCTATATCGTAGTCATCATCAGAGGTCTGCCAGTAGCAGTAACCGTTGAGACCGATGCGGAAACTTTTGTTGAAAGCGTAGGAAATCGAGTAGTCAAAATGGAATTCATCGCCCGGGGTGCGGTCAACGTTAAAACCATATACAGTCGGACAGTCATCCTGTTTGGTGTTGAAATCATACATGAACTTAAGTGAGAATTCCCAGGACGGGGTCGGCATATAGGTTACTGCGAAAACCGGCTCGATGGTCCAGTAGTTGTGGCCGACGCCAGCCATATTCCCATTATCATCTCCGGTCGGGATATAGATATCGGGCAGGGATAAAACCGTGTGCAGTTTGCCTTCGAGAAAATGGTGGGCCAGAATGAAGGGGCTGTAGATTATATACGGCACATCGGTGTCATCATAACTGTCTTTAAATTTGGGCCCCGCCGGTACACCGCTCTTGAAATCGAGGCTGACATCCAGAATGGGTAAAAAAACATGCTGGCCATAACTGCCGCCAAAAATCTCTTTTTTGCTGATCCAGATAAGCCGCATAACCTCGGCCCAGACAGTAAGTTCATCAAAAGCGTCGATATTGTCGCCGTGATTATCTTTCAGTTCATCGGCATTGTAATAGTACATGTAGTTCTTGAAATATAAACCTGGTGGCGGGGCCGCTCCGACCATAAAGGATTCAGCTCCGTTCGGGTAGCTGCCCCCACCGCCAGCGTTAACATCGGAAGGGTTAATCAATAAAAATGTTAGGAGCAGCATCCCCAGTACAATCAACCCTGATCTTGACCTATGTTTCATCTCCCGCCTCCTCGCTCTTCCAGCGTTTAAAAAGATTATGAACAATGCCGAAATTATCCAGCACCTTGCCGACCGTCTGGTTAACTATATCGTCAATGGTTTTCGGGTTATGATAGAATGATGGCATCGGGGGGAGCAGGGTAGCTCCATACTGGGTTACTCTGGTCATTAACTCCAGGTGCCCGAGATGTAAAGGCGTCTCCCGCAGAACTATTATCAGTTTTCGCCTCTCCTTTAAGCAGACATCCGCCGCCCGAACCAACAGGTTGTCATTATACGAGTTGGCAATACCTGAGAGCGACTTAATTGAACAGGGGGCGATAATCATTCCTTCAGTCAAAAAAGAGCCGCTGGAGATTGCCGCACCAAGATTTTTTATGGGATGGACAATATCAGCTAAGCTAATGACTGCATCAGGGTCACGACCGCTTTCATGCTGAATGATCTCTTTGGCAATGTCAGAAATTACCAGATGCGTTTCGATGTTTTCGTAGTTTTTCAGGGTTTCCAACAGCCTGACACCGTAGATGGTTCCTGACGCTCCCGAAATACCTATTATGATCTTTCTTTTTCCCATTATTCCCAAAATATAGCAATAAATTTAAAAGTTACTTTCGATTAATAAAGACAATTATTTTTTCAGCTAAGGAGATCCACAGTTCGCGTAATATTTCGAGATCGGTAAAGGCCAGATTGTCGTAATGAACACCGGCAATAACGGCAATGTTACGTTCGGTTGCGGCCGCTATCTTTTCACTGACATATTTCGCCGGTTCATCATCTTTATGACCGAGCATGGTTAAAACCGAGGTAGTGGCGCTTATGGAGTTTTGATCCAGAAGGCTGGGGCGGGGGACAGCCAGGCCAATCGCCCCGATATGATCTCTGCCTCCGCCAAGAACGACGACTACATCGTTATTGTCAAGAATGATTACGGTTCCCTCTAGTGTGTAACCAGCCTTGCTGTTGCCGACTATTGTTTCAATACATTGCATAGTTGAAATCAGGATCCCATAAAGTCAAAGAGGGTACCTTGGAACATCGCTTCGCCCTGCTTCGCATGGGGACAGAGCTCAGCCCGGCTCGGGCTAAAGCCCTGCCTGGAGGTCTGTCCCCACATCGAGGCAGGACGAAAAATGTAATATTTGAGCCTGACACCGCAATCTGGGAAATTGGCGGTTTTCGGTCGGGCACTATTTATTTAAAGACCGTAGCTATCCCAATTGTCGCGAACCTTTTTCTCCATATCTTCATCAAGAAAAATCTCCTGGGGTTTCCGATCCCACTCATACGGGGTGCAGGCGTCGATGGCAATTCGGGAAACGATATCACGTTCGCTGTGATGCAGGGCCGGGTCAAGAGGTGTGGAGCGGCCGCGATTGTAGATCTGGGTATCACGTTTGGGATCATAGCGTACCGACATAGCCCACAACACTTTATTCCAGTCGTCGGCCGGGATATCTTCATCGACGACGATAACTCCCTTCATGCCGTAATGACCCGTTGTCGAGCCGAACACTGCATCAGCGATGTGGTTCGGATGGCCGGGATACATCTGCTTGACCGAAACGATGACCCAGAAGCGACCGGTTGAAGCCGCCGGGATATAGACTGACTGAATTCCGGGAACTCGAGCGGTCTCAAGGTCAGTCCATAAAGTCGCTGTCCGGTTGAGTGACTGAATCATATGGGTATCGGTTATTGGTTTTCCAACGGTGGTTGACCACAAGATATAGTCATTGCGGTGGTAAACACGCTGGACATCAAGCCACGGTTTAGGCCACTCATCGCTCTTTTTGCCGGAATAGTAGCCGGTGTATTCGCCGAACGGTCCTTCCTGGCGCCAATTTTCCGGGTTGGGGTCAACTTCGCCCTCAAGCACGATTTCAGAGTTGGCCATAAAGGGCAGTCCGCTGAATTCGCTGTTGATGATTTCAATCGGGGCTTCACGGAGGGCACCCATAATCTCATATTCGCTGGTTTCAGCTGAGACCAGAGTCGATCCAGTGAGGAAGCCAAGCGGATCTCCGCCGATCATCAGCAGAGCCGGCATCTTTTTGCCCATTTTCTGATATTTTTTCATCATGAAGTCGGCATGTTTGCCCTTGATGATTTGGATACCTGCACTCTTTTCATCAAGGATCTGCATCCGATAGGTTCCAAGATTTACCCACCCGCTTTCCGGGTCCCTGGTCACCAGGGCCGCAGCCGTACCGATAAAGCGCCCGCCGTCTTGGGGGTACATCTGTGGAACCGGAAAATCGAAGAGGTTGACCTGGTCACGTTCGATGATATTTTCGAGAATCGGGCCGTCTTTGACTACAACCGGATCATAGGTCTTTTTTATAGCCAGTTCCATCCAGTGACGTGACATGCCGCACATTGTAGTTCCGCTCTCCAGGCCCAGGGCGATGGCGAAATTGTCTGGAGTCGAATAGGCTCCGGTCAGCACAGAATTTTTATAGCCTTTAACATTTTCAAAGAGCAGGGCGCCGCCGCCTTTCTCTTCGTTGACTTTTGAGATATGGGACAACTCCAGATTCCAGTCATCCTCTTTTTTGACTCTTTTTAATTTGCCTGCAGCTTCACTTTTGCTGATAAATTCTCTTAAATCCATGCTTTACCTCTTGTTTTTTAGTTTAATGCCCGTTCAGTCACTTAAGAGCTGAATTGGCTTTTGTGGAGCCAAACTCAGCTGAACTTGACTCCGTTGATCAATTGTTTCAAAATCATATTCATGGCATCGGCCGGTTCGGCAGTTTTCTTTTCCGCCTTTTTCTTGTTCCATACCGACTCCGGCCTGACTTGCAGAATGATGACATTGTCTGGAAACTCCAGGTCAGCATCGATGCCGAACTCTATATCGTAGGCTTTGCCGTAATACTTCTCTATCTTTTTGGAGGTGATGCAGAGCTGGCGTAACTCCTCCGGGTTTAAGGAGTTTACCTTGCGACGTTCTTCATCGACCTCCTTTTCGATAATGTCACTGCTGCCGGTACGATAGACACATTCAATCTCTTTGCTGCCCCTTATAATTTTAACCGGATCCAAAGTTATTTTATCGATGAGGTAGCTGTCCGGCGTTACCAGGCCGCTGACTACCGCTTCTCCCAGGCCGTAACTTGAGTCGATAGAGATTTTGGAGGGGTCACCATTTAAGGGATTGTTCGTGAAAATAACCCCTGAAGTTTTGGAGTTGACCATTTTCGGTATGCCAACCCCGATATTAAAAAGAACTCCAAGATCTCGGTTGATCCGATAGGTGAGCGCCTCTACACAATATGAGCTGGCCCAACATTTTCGAATGTATTGGGACAGATCCCGATCGCCTCTGATATTGAGATAAGTCTCCATCTGGCCCGGCATGCTCACAGCGCCGCTCGAGCGTACCGCAACCGGCAGATCCTTGACTCCGCAGGTTTCACAAAGGCGATGGTAATCCTCTAAGATATGCTTTTCCAGGGCCGGTGGCATAGGCGAATTTTCGATCGCCGTCATTGCAAACTTACTTATGGATGCAATGTTTTCGGGCGTTGTTTCACGGTATTTATTAGCGATTAACTCTTCCAGATCGGCCTTGATCCCGGACTCCTGCATGAAAATGTCATTAGCCCGGATAGTAATGGCAAAGCCGGGGCTGATCGGGATACCGGCTTTTAACATCTCACCGAGGTTTGCGTTCTTTTTGCCGACCAAAGGGAAATTTTCCCCTTTCAGTTCATTGTACCAGAGTGTAAGTCGATTCTCTAGAGTGTCCATTTTTCATCCCGTGACTTTTTACGAATGTGTCAAAGTTGATGACGCCGTAAAAAGTCGTAAAGCCGTCATACCGGACTTGATCCGGTATCCAGAAGTCGTTGAATTTACTGGATTCCGGCTTTCGCCGGAATGACGAGTCAAAGAGACCTCAAACTTTTTACGAATGCATCAAAATTGTATCAGCTCAATTTTTTGGCAAGGGTGGGGCTGAAGATTTCAAGCCTCCACCCTTGCCGATTTTAACCAGTCGTTGTGATCTAAAGAAGTTCAACCACGCCGCTGTCACCATCAAGTCTAACCACATCGCCGGTTTTGATAACCGAAGTCCCATTGCCGGTGCCAACGACTGTGGGCAGGCCGTATTCGCGGCAGACAATCGCAGCATGACACATGGGGCCGCCGACATCGGTAATCGCGCCGGCAATCTTGGTGAAAGCCGGAGCCCAGCTTGGTGAGGTTGTAGGTGCGACCAGAATTTCACCATCTTCAAGCAGGGAGAGGTCGGAAACTTTTTTGATAACCCGGGCTTTTCCTTCAACTATGCCGCTTGAGCCTGGAGAACCGTGGAGTTCAGTAATATCTCCGTCGGCTGCTTCAAGGCTGGTGAGCCATTTTTTAAGGACGTTGGTGGTTACTCCCCAGAGCACAATCGAGAAGGGTTCGGTGACGACTTCAGGTGGAACTCCCAGGGCCGGCGGCGGTGTCCATTCACGAAATTTAGCCATTACGCCCTTACGCCATTCAATCTCCTGGGGCCATTTGTTACGGCCGGCAGGCACTATTCCGGTGGCCCAGGCCCGGACCATATCATCGATCAGGACTTTGATGTCAAAGCGATTCAGATACCAGATATCTTCAACATCTTTAATCATGCCGCCATCGACCAGAACGCCGGATAACTCTCTCATCTTGTTCCAGAAAACTGAATGAAACCAGTGTTCAACATAGAAGAGATGGTTTTCGACATAGGGGAAAACCTTGCGTGCAATACCCAAGGCTTCTTCAAAGGCTTTTCGGTCATCGGGGTTTTGGAACAGGTCCAGGTACTCATCGACAATACGGTCGCGTTCAGCAATCAGTTTGGCGGTCGGCCGACTCGGGTCTTTACCGGCCTTGAGCGACTCAATATGCATCTTTATGCTGGCCAGAGGGACATCGAGATCATCATTCCAGGATCTGTTATGATGGAACCAGCCGGTTCCGGTAGAGATGTGGAACCAGGGATAGCGTGCCTCTTCGAAGGCTGCCAGCCATTTTTTGCCATCTTCAGAATTTTCGAGCTCTTGTTGCAGGGCGGCAAAACTTGTTTGTGCGTTGAGTTTGGTTTCAAGCTTCAGTTCCAGCGCCATTTTTGCAAGTTTGATCAATTCGCTGTCCGGTTTATACATGACGACATCGATGCCGGATACCATCTTCGTCAGGGTCGCCATCGGGATGTCGGGGAAAAACTGGTTTGCGGTGTTGATAAAGGTTACATAGGCTGCATAACCCAAATTAAGCATTTCAAAGTGGTATTGCCAGACCTGAAAGCCCAGATTGATAAGCTTATCGTACTTGACGCCAAGTTCGTAGCCGCTGCCCATGCCCCGGTGTTCGAAGACGACACTCTCATCTTCCATTTCGGGCAGGTTTTTAAATTCAAGCGCCTCAAGTTCGCCAATCAACTCTTTGGTTTTTTCAACCCAGTCATCATAAATTTTGTCCCAGTTTTGATAGTAGTAGCCGGCTCTTTTCATAAAGAGGGGGATGCGGGCCTCAATCTCTTTCGGGTCGGCGATGCCGATCGGCGTGATATAGACACGGCCATTGACAATGCGATGGTCGATACCCTTGGCCGGCGGCACCATAAAAATTCTGGAGTTGTATTGGGAGAGGGCGAGATACCAGGCCTCGTCCCAGATCAGGTCAAAGGGGGTGTGGGGTTCGGGGTAGTGAAGGCCGTCATAGTACCAGAGCTGTCCGCTTTCGTACTCATTGCGCTCTTTATCATCAGTTGAAA
>JANTGZ010000102.1 GCA_024762675.1 Thermodesulfobacteriota bacterium
GATAGCCTGTAGCGATGACAGCCATAAGTTCATAGTGGGATGGCAGTTCCAGAAGTTTACATACCTGCTCGCCGTTTTTGAGGATCTCACCAAGCCAGACAGCACCGAGTTCGAGGCTGTGAGCCATCAACAGCATGTTTTGCAGAGCCGCGCCAATGCCCTGAATATCTTTTTCCCGGTGATAGAGGGCATCGTTATCAAGAAATACGCTGATTATAACCGGGGCTTCTTCGATGATGCGATGGTACTTAGTCTGTTCAGCAATTTTCAGCTTAAGTTTTCGGTCTCTGATAACAGCGAAACGCCATGGTTGATTGTTGAGCCCCGAAGGGGCCCAGCGACCAGCTTCGAGGATAGCGTCGACGAGCTCTCTGGTGACTGGGTGATCGGCGAAATGGCGGACACTGCGCCTTTCAGTAATCATTTGTTGTTGCTGGTTAAGCCAGTTCTTTTCACTGCACATTGAAATATTCTAGCCGGCATGATCGTTTCTGTCAAGTTTGAGTTTGTCGGCGGTGCTGAATCTGCGACTTGACATTCTTGACAGATAGGCCTATTCATTGAAAAAAATAAGGAGTAAATGTTGAAATCATCCCTGCCGCCGTTGGCCCATCGTCTGCGTCCGCAAAGTCTTGATGAGTTTGCCGGCCAGCACCATTTGCTTGGTAAAGAGGGCTTTATAACGCGAATGTTGAGTCAGGGTCATATTGACTCAATGATCTTCTGGGGGCCTCCGGGTTGTGGTAAGACGACCCTGGCAATCCTTTTGGCCGGTGCGATTGAAGCCGATTTTCATAAACTTTCGGCGGTCACCGCTGGAGTTGCTGATATTCGTAAAATCGCCAGTCTGGGCCGTAAAAACCGGGAACAATGCCGACGCACGGTTCTTTTTCTTGATGAAATTCACCGTTTCAACAAGGCCCAGCAGGATTTTCTTCTTGCTCCTGTTGAGGAGGGCTGTCTTATTTTGCTGGGGGCAACAACCGAGAATCCCTCTTTTTCGATAATCACTCCACTGCTCTCCCGGGCCCGGGTTGCGGTTCTTGAGGCCTTAAACGATGTTGATCTTAAAAACCTTCTTGAGAAGGCGACGGCTCGATTGGCCCTTGACTACGGCCGCAATTTCAAGGTTGCCGCTGAGGTCTTGGCGGCGATTGCCGGATATGCTCAGGGCGATGCCCGTAGAGCTTTGAATCTGTTGGAGATGGCCTTTATAAACTTTACCGCTGAAGAGGGTGACGAGTTGGCCACGGCGGATCTGGCCCTTCTGTTGGAAGGGCGTGAACTGGTTTACGATCGCGATGGTGAAGAGCACTTTAATCAGATTTCGGCCTTTATTAAAAGTATGCGGGCAGGTGATCCTGATGCAACTCTCTACTGGTTGGGGCGGATGTTGAAATCGGGTGAAGAGCCGCTCTATTGTGCTCGGCGGATGATCCGCTTTGCCAGTGAAGATATCGGGAATGCCGCTCCCCAGGCTTTGCAACTGGCCATCAATGCTCGTCAGGCCTATGAAACTCTGGGCTCGCCGGAGGGCGAGCTGGCTCTTTATCAGGCGGCGGTCTATCTGGCTACGGCTCCGAAAAGCGATGCCGTTTATCTGGCCATGAAAAGGGTAGCCAAGGAGATCAAGGCTACTGGTAATCAGCCGGTTCCCCTGCAGGTGCGTAACGCGCCTACCGGTCTTATGAAAGAGCTTGGCTATGGTCGCGACTATGTTAACCCGCATCGTGATGCAATAAATCCTGCGTTGATTAAGGCTTTGCCGGAAAAGCTTTGTGACTCATCTTTCTATCGGCCGACTGAAAATGGGTATGAGGCTACCATTCGTCAGCGTCTGGCGGAAAGAGAAGGGGTACGCCGAAAGTTAATGTCCGGAGGTGGTGCCGGCGGCCGTGATGAGTGAGCTTGAAGCAAAGCTTAAAGTTTTACCTGACCATCCCGGGGTCTATATAATGTTGGCCGGAGATGGTAAAATACTCTATATTGGTAAAGCGATTTCGTTACGTAAGCGGGTACGTTCCTATTTTAGCGGGCGTCCGGATCGGGCCAAAACTGCACTTTTACTGACTAAGGTACGTGATGTTGAGGTTATTCTTGCAGGTAGTGAGGTTGAAGCCCTGCTACTTGAAAATAACCTTATAAAAAAACACCGCCCTCCCTTTAATGTTGAGCTCAAAGATGATAAGAACTATCCCTACGTGCGCCTTGACCGTAGCCAGACCTTTCCTCGTTTCGAGGTTGTCAGGCGGCGGCGCGCTGATGGGGCCCGCTATTTTGGCCCTTTCCCGGCCGTTAGTGCTCTGCGGGCCACTTTAGGGATACTTAATAAGCATTTTCGGCTCAGGCGTTGTCGCGGGGAGCGTTTCGTTAATCGGGTACGGCCTTGCTTGAATTACCAGATGAATCTCTGTGCCGCACCCTGCTGTCAAAAAGTGACGCCGGCTGAGTATCGGCGTTTAATTAGCTCGGCGGCTTTGATTCTCGGCGGCCGTGGCCGGCCCGTGTTGAAAAGTCTTGAACGGCGCATGCTGAAAGCGGCTGAGGGGCTTGATTTCGAGGCAGCAGCCGGGTTGCGGGATGCTCTGGCAGATATTAAACTGGTGTTGGAAAATCAAACTATCGATGCCGGGCGTGATGAGGATCTTGATGTCCTGGGGGTTGCTTCCAGGACTGATGGAGATTGTGTTCTCTACTTTTTGACTATCCGGCGGGGCAATGTGGTTGGTGGTCGACCCTTCTCTTTTTTAGAGTATGGTGGTCGTCAGGAAGAGTTGCCGGGGGCTTTTCTGCAGCGTCATTACAGTGATGGCGGAGAGGGTGCTTGCCCTCCCCAAGTTGTCGTTGTGCCGGAGCTTGGCGAGGCGTCGGAGGCTCTCGAGTCCTGGCTTGCTAAGATCCGAGGGTCTCGAGTGCAGCTTGTGGTCCCGAGTCGGGGACGCCGCTTGCAGCTTTTGCGTTTGGCCCAAAAAAATGCAGAGGACTACCTTACCCGGCAGGTTGCGGCCGAGGATTTTCCCTCTCAAGCCCTACATGAGCTGACCCGAACTTGTAAACTTAAAGCTTTACCGAAAGTTATTGAAGGGATTGACATTTCCAATCTGCAAGAAGATGGGGTTGTAGCATCTCTGGTCTGCTTTCGTTCAGGGCAAGCAAGTAAGAGTGACTACCGTCATTATCGTCTTGATGGTGTCGCCCCTGACGATTTTGCTCGTATGGCCGAGGTGGTCAGGCGCCGTTTTACAGGTGTTCATTGTCGGTCGCAGCCCGATCTGCTCATTCTTGATGGGGGTCGGCCCCAACTTGTCGCCGTTGGTCGGGTTTTGCGGGAGCTGAATATCGAAGTGCCGCTGATTGCAGTTGCCAAGGGCCGTGATGACCGTGGGCGTAAGGATCGCAAGGTTCCGGACAGCTTCTACCAACCCGGTCGTAAAGATGCTCTGTCATTGGCACCTCGTTCTTCAGGTGCTCGACTTTTGCAGCAGGTTCGTGACGAAGCTCATCGATTTGCCGTTAACTATCATCGCCTGGTTCGCAAGCGAGAGCGCGAGACCGTATTGGTTGAGGTCGAAGGGGTCGGTAAAGCTCGGGCGCTGCGTCTCTTAAAGGTATTTGGAAGTCTGGAGAAAATCATTCAGGCAAGTCCGGAAGAGTTGGTTGAAAAGGCAGGTCTGCCTTTTTCCGTAGCCCGCAATGTATGTAACTTTTTTGAGCAGTATTATTAGCTGTATTGATAAATCAGAAGATGAAATTCGATCTGACATGTTTACTTCCGGCTGTGCCGGATCAGAGTGAGGAGAACAAAGTATGTTAAGAAAAATTATGGTTACCGGGGCCTGTAGTAATCTCGGTCGCTCGGTTGTGCAACTGCTTGAGATACAAAGCAATATCGAGGTTGTTGCTTTGGCTCAAGATGAACTGGATATTCTTGATGAAGAGATGGTGCTTTTGACAGTTGAGCGTTTAAAACCCTCAACAATTATTAACTGTGCCGGTTTTAATGATGTCGCTGCAGCCGAAAGCCGGTTGGCAACCAAGCTTGAGGTCAATACGCGAGGTCTTTGTAATCTGGCTCGGGCGGCCGCAAAATTTAAGGTTTATCTCTGCTCGTTCAGTAGTAAATATGTTTTTAACGGTAAAAACAGTGATCCTTACGATGAGGATGATGATAAGTGGCCGCTTAACCAGTATGGCAATTCTAAGCATGGTGGCGAAGAGATGGTAGCGAACCAGCTTGAGAACTATCTTATTATTCGCAGTGATCTGCTTTATGGCGGGGGTGGTGAAGACTGGGTCAGCCGGATAAAAGAGGAGTTGGGAGCTGGACGTTCTTTGGCAGTCAGTGACGATTTCTTTATCGCTCCAACCTATATCGGTGATCTTGCGGCGGCGGCAGTGGCTTTGGTGTCTGAATGGGCCGCCGGGGTCTATCACTATACCAATGATGCCGGTAACGGTGTCAGTTGTTACGAGTTTGCTCGAACGGTTGCCGAACGCGCTGGTCTTGACAGCTCTCTTTTAAAACCAACCCCAATGGCTGAAATAGATTTTGGTGGCCCTCTGAATCTGCCGGAACGCGCAATCTTGGGACTTGACCAGTTTAAAAAAATATTTCCCTCTCTGGTGCGTCCCTGGCAAGAGGCTTTGGCGTCTTATATGGGTTAGTTTAATGCGGGGTCGAGACCCACAACCCAAAAGCGATCTTTTCGGCCCGCAAATAAGTACTCTTATCAGAACATTTTCTTGTTTTTTCAAAACGAAAATAACCTGTAAGGTACTAATAGATTTCGGGGCGACGGTCATTAAGGCAGGCGATGGTTTGGCGTACCTCTTTGACTTTAGTGAAGTCGATTGTGGCTGTGAAAGCGCCTTGGTGATTTGGTGTCTTCAGAATCGTTTCGCCCCAGGGGTCAATGATTGCTGAACTTCCGGGATAGCGATGTTCTTTGCCTTGGCCAATGCGGTTGCAAGCCGCCACAAAGAGTTGATTTTCAATGGCTCGTGCTTGAAGCAGGGTGCGCCAGTGGGCCGTGCGTGGTCGTGGCCATTGGGCGCAGATCAGTAAGAGTTGGGCCCCCTGCAGGGTCAAGTTGCGGCTGAGTTCGGGAAAGCGGATGTCGTAGCAGGTCATCAAGCCGACTTTTAATCCGCAAACTTCGACCAGGCATGGTCTGTGTCCGGGAGAGAAATGTCGGTCTTCATTCATGAGTGAAAAGAGATGAATCTTACGGTAGGCTGCAATGTGGTTGCCTTTGGGGTCGGTGAGAAAAAAAGTATTGTAGAAATTTCCGCTATCCTCTTCGACGAGACTGCCGCCAATGTATGAGCCCCTCGTTTCGGCGACTATTGCCAGGTTTTCAAGCATGGCTGGAGTTGTGGCTGCCAATTTAGCGAAGTTTTCAAAGTCGTAGCCGCTGTTCCAGAGTTCCGGCAGGAGAATTATGTCTGGTGATTTGTTGACCGGTTCCAGAAGCTTCTTGATCCGGGCCAGATTCTTTTCCGGACTGCCCAGGCTGACGTTCATCTGGATTAGGGTTAAGGTTATCTGATCTTTGTTCATGTTTATGGAGCACCTCTTTTTTGGTTGTGACCAGTTTTTTAGTAAACCTATATGTTGACGAACAATAACATACTATATAATAATGTAAAGTAACTTTGATGAATTAAGAAGAGGAGGAGGGGTTTTATGAAGGTCAAAGTTTATCGCAAATTTGTTAATACCAGCAATCGTTTGCGGGTGCTGCTGCGACCCATGAGTGGTGGTGATCAGGATGCTGTGAGTGAAATGTTTTGTCAGAAGGCAAGTGATGAGGATGTGCGTTTTTTGAAAGAAGATATTCGTGATCCGGAGTTGATTGCCTCCTGGTTTGACAATCTCGATTATGAACGGGTGGTGCCCCTGCTGGCTTTGTATGGAGAATGCCTGGTTGGGGATGCGACATTGCATCGGCGCAATGGCGCTGGGCGCCATATCGGAGAGCTGCGAATCTACCTGACAAAAGAGTTTCGCGGGGTTGGTCTGGGTATGCAACTTCTCAAAGAGTTGATTGAGATCGGCCGGGAGATGGGTTTGCATATGTTGGTTGCTGAAGTGGTGTCGGCCGAGTTAGCCGTGGTTAAGGCTTTCCGCAAACTCGGATTTGTAAGGCATGCCGAAGTTGATGACTATTTCATGGATGCTGATGGCGGCCTGCATGATGTCTCTCTGATGGTGTTGCCTCTTGTAGTCCGAAAAGAGTATCTTTTTTAAATGAAAACCTCTGATACGAAAGAGTTGCGTGAGCGTTTGTCGCGGGCGCTTTCTCGGAGTATGGAAGAGCTGATTGAAGCGACGGTGGTTGCCGTACGTGCCAAGATTGATGAGTACAAGGCGCGGCCGGCTTCTGAGTTGTCGGACAGCGTGCGGCTCTGTTATCATGCCTACCTCGATTTTCTGGCATCTGGTTCCTTTGTTTCTCTGACTGATTATATCGCTCAGATGGCACGGCGCCGGAGTGAAGAACAAGTGCGTATCTCTGCAGTCCAGGGGGTTTTTTTGACCTTCAGGGAAGTTGTGATGCCGGTTTTGCGGGCCGAGTTTAAGGGCGATTATGAGCAGATTATCGCCGCTTTTAATTTGGTATTGGAAGCTGAGAGCCAAGCTTTGAGAGTCTTTGCCGATATTTATCAGGACGCTTTTACAGCTCGTTTGCGCCAGGCTAATGTGTCGTTGGCGGAGAAGAATCGAGATCTTGAAAGTCTATCGAGCAGCCTTGATCTTAAAGTCAACGAAACGACATTGGCTCTACAGCAGAGCCGCGATTTTATGGAGGAGATTTTAGAGAGCCTGGTCTCTGGGATTATTGTGGTTGATTGTGATTTAACCATCAAGATGTTTAGTCGTTCAATGGAGCGGCTCGGTGATTTGCGTCGAGAAGACGTGCTGGGTTGTCGGGTTGATCAAGTTTTTGCTTCCCGGATCGAGATTCCATTCTCTTTTTTTCAGCGCCAGATGGAGGAGAGAGGGGTCGTTGAGGGAGTCAAGCTTCGAATAGAAAAAGATGACGGTCGAGCTGTCTATCGCCATGTTCGGGTGGAAGCCTGGCGTGAGCGTGGTGGAAATCTTCAGGGTTACATAATTATGGTAGACGATATTACCGAGCAAGAATGTCTCCAGCACTCTCTTTCTTGTTATGTAAGCCCGGCAGTGGCTGAAGGCGTTGTGGTAAGTGGTGAACCGTTAAGGCTGACCGGACAGCGCATGGAGGTGGTAGTGCTGTTCGCCGACCTCAGAGGTTTTTCGACTTCGGCGTTGGGGCTTGAGCCGGAGTTGGTGGTTGATTTGCTGAACACCTATCTTGGGGTGATGGTTGATGTTATTCTGCGCTTCTCCGGCACACTGGATAAGTTTATCGGGGATGGGGTTATGGCTCTTTTCGGGGCCCCGGCACCGCTGCCGGATGCAGCTGAAAAAGCCGTGGGTTGTGCCGTTGAGATGCAGGAGGAGATCGGCCGCTTAAACCGCCAGCGTCACCGAGATGGTGAACCGCATTTGCATCTCGGGATTGGAGTTAGTTGTGGGGAGGCTATCGTCGGTAATATCGGTTCTCCCGTGCGGATGGATTTTACCGCGATTGGGGAGACTGTGAACCTTGCGTCTCGCCTTCAGGATATATCGCGTGGTGGTGAAATCCTGATTGGTGAAGGGGTGCATCGGCAAGTGCGTGATCACTTTCAAATCCGGGCCCTGGCGCCTGGAGTTATTAAGGGAATAGGAAGCCGGGTCTCCATTTATGTAGTAGAGGGGTATAAGTTTTGATGGTTTGCAGGGTTGTGCTGCTACTGTATGTGCGCCTGTTTGATTCTTGAAAAAGTTTTATTAAATAATCATAAAGAAAGCGCTTGACAAAAAAAAGAGGCGGGGGTATAAAGCGCCTCCTTCGACATTGAGGGGCTTTGAAGCCGCACTTGAGTCGATCGAAAAGTTCTCTGAAAAAAAGAAAATATTCTACGCCGGAGTAGAAGAAAGCTCTTGACAAAGATGTACCCCGAGCGTATAAGGCGCTCTCCTCTGAACGACGGAAATCGTGTTCAAGGGGAATGCGTTAAGTCGGGAGATACAAGTTCCGGCAGTAAAAATATACTTGACAAGAATCAGCAAACAGGGTATCTTGTCCGTCCCTTTCGCAAAGCAGTTTGATTGCGAAGGGTCAAAAAAATCGATCTTTGAAAACTGAATAGGATTAATTGTACAGCTGTTTCGAGCAGATACATATGCAACAAACAACGCAAATTTTTTTGCGAAGAGTTATACAGGTTAAACTGAAGAGTTTGATCCTGGCTCAGAACGAACGCTGGCGGCGTGCTTAACACATGCAAGTCTAACGAGAAAGTTTCCTTCGGGGAATAAGTAAAGTGGCGCACGGGTGAGTAACACGTGGGTAACCTACCCTTCAGCTTGGGATAACACTTCGAAAGAGGTGCTAATACCAAATACGTTCAGTCCGGCTTCGGCTGGATTGAAGAAAGATGGCCTCTATACTATGCTGTCACTGATGGATGGGCCCGCGCACCATTAGCTTGTTGGTAGGGTAACGGCCTACCAAGGCTACGATGGTTAGCTGGTCTGAGAGGATGATCAGCCACACTGGTACTGGAACACGGACCAGACTCCTACGGGAGGCAGCAGTGGGGAATATTGCGCAATGGGGGAAA
>JANTGZ010000103.1 GCA_024762675.1 Thermodesulfobacteriota bacterium
GGATGACAGGTTTAGCGCTGGGATGACAGGTTAAGTGCGGGGATGACAGGTTTAGCGAGGGGATGACAGGTTAAGTGTGGGGCTGACAGGTTGAATTCGGGGCTGACGATTGGAATGGCAGGGCAATTTTGGTGCTTTTAGAATGGTTTTGACGGGACTCTCAGTGTCTTTTGTTTAGGGGGGAGGCGTAAAAAATGACAAAAATGCGGCATATTCTTCTGGTTGAGGATAACTTGCTGGATGTTCAGTTAACCGAGGAGGCCTTTACCGAGGTATCAAAAAACAGTAAACTTCATGTGGTTAGAGATGGGAAATCAGCGTTAGACTATCTCTTTGCTCTCGAAGGGTACAGTGACCGACATCTCTTTCCTTTGCCGGAGCTCGTTCTTCTGGATCTGAAGATGCCCGATATCGACGGTTTGGAGGTCTTGCACCGGATAAAAGCAGATTCTCAACTGAAGTCGATTCCGGTTGTTATCCTGACCTCATCTAAAGAGCGTCAGGATATCGCTTCATGTTATGAATCCGGTGCCAACAGCTATCTGGTTAAACCGGTTTCATTCAACGATTTTGTCGAATTGGTCAGGCATATTGACCAATACTGGCTCTCCTGCAATGTTACTCTGCGAGAACTTGAAGCAAAGGGTTGAGAGAAATTTATGGCAGAGCCCCTTATCCTTATTGTCGATGACGAGCCCGATCTTTGTGAACTGCTTTCACATTTGATGCGTAAAGAGGGCTTTGCGGTTGAGGCCGCTGCCGATGGAGAAGCGGCTCTTGAAGCTGTTCGTACTTTAAAGCCTGATGTTATGCTGCTCGATATCAGGCTGCCCGATCTTGACGGCATGGAGGTCATGTGCCGGAGCCAGGGCTTTGCGCCCCACATGCCGGTGGTTCTGATGACCGCTTATGCTGAGATGCGGGGGGCCATAGAGGCGATGAAAGCCGGTGCCCATGATTATCTGACCAAACCTCTGGAACATCAGGATGTGCTTCGGGTGGTGCGTCGTGCCCTGGCCGAAGGCAACCTCAAGCGGCGCTTTGATAATATTTCGAGCCAGGTGGGCGAGGATCTTTCTCTGGCTAAGACTATGGGCCCCAGCGAAGCGGTGAGCCGTCTGCTTGATAAAGTCAACCGCGTTGCCCAGTCAGATTTTACGGTTATTATCTACGGTGAAACCGGTTCCGGTAAGGAACTGGTCGCCCGTGCAATTCATCATCTCAGCCCCCGTTCAGGCGGGGCTTTTGTGGCGGTTGATTGTGGCGCTCTGCAGGAAAACCTGCTCGAGAGTGAACTCTTCGGTCATGAAAAGGGGGCCTTTACCGGGGCTCATATGAAAAAACCGGGGAAATTTGAACTCGCCAAAAACGGCACCCTGCTTCTTGATGAAATATCCAACATGACCCTGGGGGCTCAGGCAAAACTTCTTAGGGCGATCCAGGAGAAGGTCATCTGCCGGGTCGGAGGAACCGACTCTTTCGATGTTGATGTCCGCCTTTTAGTCTCCTGCAACCAGGATCTTGGGGAGCACAGCAGCTCCGGATCATTTCGCTCAGACCTCTACTATCGGCTTGATGAATTCACGATTAAAGTTCCGCCTCTGCGGGAAAGGGCTGAAGATATCCCCTACCTGGCCCGAAGATTTCTTGACATCACCAATATGGAGCTGGGAAAAAGTGTCGAGGAGATTACCGGGACGGCACTCAAGCTCCTTAAGTCATACACCTGGCCGGGAAACGTCAGGCAGTTGCGCTCAACCATGCGCCGGGCCGTGCTTCTGGCCGATGCTGTGATCACCGAAGAACATATTGAACTCCCGAAAAAGGCGGCCTTGGCAGAAAGCTTGGATTTATCGGAAAAACGCAACGAACGCCCCTGGGAAAACTTCTCCTTGAAAGAGATCGTTCAGCGTAACACTAAAGCCCTGGAGCGGGATCTGATCACGCAGGCTTTAGAGCATACCCGCTGGAATAAAGCCGAAGCCGCCCGCCTGCTCCAGATCGATTACAAAACCCTGCACTTAAAGATCAAACGTCTTGGTCTTGCCGATAACATACCATGACTACACTAAAGCAAGCGGTTTATCTCTACTGTCTGGCTCGAGCAGATCAGCTCAACGCTGTCAGCGGTTGCGGAATTGATCAGCAAAAGGCGCTGATGATCGCTCCATTCAAAGAGGTTGTTGCGATCTACAGTGCGGTCGAGCTGGCTGATTTTACCGGCCCTGAAGCCGAAGCAAACCTTCAGGATATCGGCTGGATCGGGCCTCGGGCTCTGGCCCATGAGAATGTCGTGGCTCAGGCTGCAAACTCTTCGCCGGTTCTGCCGGCTCGTTTTGGCACCATTTTTTCCTCTTTTGACAAACTGCAGCAGCTGTTGACGACCAAACATGACCTCATCGTTGACGCTCTTGACCAGATAAACAATCGTCAGGAGTGGTCGCTCAAGGGCTATCTCGACAAAAAACAGGCCGTCAAAAAGCGGGTTGCCGTCGAGGCGGCGGCAAAGCGTGAAGAGTTTGATAAACTAACTCCGGGAGCCCGTTATTTTCAGGAAAAAAAGCTTGAGACCGCAGCCCGGCAAAGCGTTTCCGTATGGCTGAATGAGCAGATTGTCGGCATCGAAAAAGAGTTGCAACCCTTTGTGGTTGAATGGGCCGGGCGCCAACCCCTTTCCCGTGAGGCCACCGGTAAAGAGAGCGATATGGTGCTCAACCGGGCTCTGCTCGTTGAGATCGAGAGGGCTTCAAAGCTTGCGCTTGTCGTCGCTGAGATTAATAAAAGGTGGGCTTCATCCGGGGTCGTTCTGGAACTTTCCGGCCCCTGGCCGCCCTACAGTTTTTGTCCGACTTTTTCTCTTGCTGCAGATTGACGTCTGTCATTCCCGCGCAGGCGGGAATCCATAGGCGATACTCCGGCGCTGTCGCCCGACTCAAAAGGTCTGTCATTCCCGCGCAGGCGGGAATCCATAGATTTTAGATAGTGACGATTCTTTGCGAGTCCATCAAGAAATGATAGATTTCCATTTTCACGGTAATGGCGCATGTCAGACATTCTGGAAATTTTAAAACCACAGAGATGAAAATCCTTTACTGCATTATCTTAAATCCCAATGAAGTGCTGACTGCCGATATGAATGCTGTCTCAGGTCTTGAAGGTCAGCCCCTTGAACAGGTTTCGGCGGTCGGTCTCAGCGCCGTCACCTCTAATCTTAACGGTGAAAAACCGCCTACAGACATCAAGGCGTTGCTGGCCTATCAAAAAGTGATAGATTTTTTCTTTGCCCGCCAGACCCTCATACCTATGCGTTTCGGTACAACGGTTAGCAATTCTCAGCAACTTGTCGGGCATCTTGGTGATAAAGCGGTTTATTACAAAAACCTGTTGGCTGAAATTGAAGATTGCGTCGAAATCGGGGTTCGTATCACATCTTGCCAAAGCAGGTCGGCTGCTGTCATGGGAGATACCATAGTGGAGCCTGAAAAAACCGGCGGCAAACCCTCAGGAAGAGCATTTCTGGAAGCCCGCAAAGCCTATTTTGCCGATCAGGAGCAGATCAGTGCCGCCGCTAAGGGTGCGGTAAACAATCTCAAAAATTTCCTTTCGGGACTCTATGTCAAAATCAGGGTCGAATCGCGTCGCCCCAATTTTGCCGGCATTACTCCCGGAGAGTCCCATGAAAATATGGTGGCAATCAATTTTCTTGTCCGGCGTGAGCATCTCCAGCATTTTAAAGATATTTTCCGGCAAGCAGATGCGAACCAACCCGAAACCTTCACGTTATCCGGCCCCTGGCCGCCGTACAATTTTGTTGTCGATGAGAGTGAGCGCGTAGCAGCGGAGTTGAAAAAGTGATGCGTAATTCCGAATTGTCGGAGAGTGATCGTTATTACGAAAAACTCTACACGATGCTGCTCGAGAATATTCCCTCCTCGGTGCTGTTCATCGACCGTCAAACCCGGGTGACGGCTGCCAACCAGAATTTTCTGAGCAAAAGCCGCCGCACCCGACCCGCCACCATTGGTAAAAAACTGGCCGAAGTCTTCCCGACGGTTATCCTCGAGCAGTTGAAGATTATCGATAATCTCCATAAGGTCTTTGCCACCGCTCAGGCCACTGACGGACAGCGCATGTATTACCGGGCGCCGGGGGTTGCCTTAAGGTATTACTATTACCGCCTGCTGCCGGTTGTCTGGCAGAGTAAGGTCGATAATGTTATCCTGCTTATGGATGACATTACCGATCAGGTGGAGCTGGGTCATGAGATGCAGCGTTTGCAGAGTCACCTGGCTTTAGTCGTTGAAAGTGCCAGCGAGATCGTTGTCTCAACCGACCCTCAAGGAAAAATCATGTCGTGGAATTCAGCTGCGGAAAAGCTGACCGGACACTCCTTCCAGGCCGCAAAGGGACGGCTTCTAACGGATTTTATAAGCCCTGAGAGTGTCCATCAGGTTCAAGAAAAAATCAGACAGATCGGCAGTGGCTCAGGTTTAAGTCCGCAAATGGTGGAGTGTGAGCTGTTAGCGCAAGCCGAGGTAACCGTTGCGGTCTCCTGGATTTTATCTTCGATGCCTGCCGAATCCGGCCCTCCGCTCGGCATCGTCGCGGTAGGTCGGGATTTGAGCAGCCAGCGCATCCTGGAGCAGCAGCTCTTGCAATCGGAGAAGCTCGCCAGCCTGGGAGTGATGGCCGGCGGCATCGCCCATGAAATCCGCAATCCTCTGGCCATTTGTTCTTCCGCGGCCCAGTTTCTCATGGACGAAGATATAACCGTCGGCCACCGCCGGGATTGTGCCGCAAAAATCCATGACAATATCAACAAGGCCTCTGAAATCATAGAAAACCTTCTCAATTTTTCACGGATGGTGCCAGGCTACGATAAAGAACCTCTGGCCCTGGCAGAACTTTTGCGGGAGGTGCTGATTTTAGTGGCTAACCAGGCGAAAGTGAAAAGGGTGAAGATCAAATCTGCCATATCTGCGGAAAATTGCCGGGTCAATGGTAATGCCGGTCTCTTACAGCAGCTTTTTATCAATCTTCTGCTCAACGCGATTAAAGCGATGCCTAATGGCGGCCTTTTGCAGGTTAAGCTTGATCTTATCGGGTCGGAGCTTGTCGTAGTCGTTAAAGATACGGGTTGCGGGATTTCCGAGTCTCATCTCGATAAGATTTTCGACCCCTTTTTTACCACCGCTCCGGTTGGTGAGGGGACCGGCCTGGGCCTGACCCTATGCTACTCAATTGTCGAACAGCACCATGGCACGATCTCCGTACAGAGCAGCGTCGGTCAAGGTTCGCAGTTTACGATTGGTTTTCCGGTGGTCTCCTAGGGTAACACCGCCTCAAACTATGGTGCTAACACCATAGTTTAAACATCCCATACTTCTTGTGTTATCCTTGTTTTCAACTCTCTGCAAAAGCATAAGCCGCTGACTTCATTGATATAATTTCCGAAGACTCTTTTTCGTTTGCGGATGGCACGATTCATGTACTTATTTTTACAGCACCAATTGTGATGGCTTCGCAACAAATCGTCATACCCGCGAAAGCGGGTATCCAGTATATATGTAACCATCTGAAATCTCTGGATTCCCGCCTGCGCGGGAATGACGAAAAAAAGCTTTTACTGACTTATTACGAGTTCACCAATTGTGTTGATTGACAGGGTTGCACTATATCATCGTTCATAACAGGAGAAAAATCATGGCACAAGTAGCAAAGTCAACTGATTCATCAAGTTTAGCCGAAGTTGTCGACCGTATCCTTGATAAAGGTATTGTTATCGATGCCTGGGTCAAGGTCTCTCTGGTTGGTATCGAGCTTCTCTCGATTGAGGCTCGGGTAGTTATCGCTTCGGTTGATACCTATCTGAAATATGCTGAAGCTATCGGTCTGACCTCTACGGCGGCAGCTCCGGTATAGTAGCAGTGCCTGACCGAAAATCTGACAATTTTCTTGAGTGCAAGGCAGGTGAAGATTTTAACCGCAGGCATACATTGAGTATTCTGAGGGTTAAAATTTAAGCCTAACGCTGCAATCGAGGAAATTGGCGGTTTTCGGTCGCGCACTAAGTATCTGATTGCCAACAGCTCATTTATAAGCGCCGGGCTATTCACGGGGCTTAAATGAGCTGTAGTAAAGCTTCGGAATTATCTTTGATCGGCGACAATGTCAGGTTCTCTTTTGTTTGATGGACTCGTAAAAAAGTCATAAAAGGCCTGTTTCCGTTATTCCTGTGTTTCTATGTCATTCATGTGTTTCTATGTCATTCCCGCGTAGGCGGGAATCTATAGCTCTATTATATACTGGATACCCGCTTTCGCGGGTATGACAAAAAAAGCGGGTATGACAAAAAAGCGGGTATGACGACTTTTTACGACTCCATCTCTGTTTGACTCAATAAAAAAAGAGTTCTGTTTTTGCCTCGCCGGTCTGCATTCAAGACAATTGCCTGACAGGAGAAGTGCATGGGACGGTTAGCCGACGAGATGAGCAATCTCCGTCATAAAATGCGGGAACTCGCAGATGACCGCAAAGAGCTTATCTCTCACCTGAAAACTGATAGCGACCACCGTCGTCAGGAAGTGCAGCAGACGCTTGCCGATTTTCGCCGTGAACGTTTTGAAACGGTAACTCCCTTCCTCCAGGAAATCAAACAAGAGCGCCAAAAATACACCCACTTTGTGCAAGAGTTGCAAAGTGAAACCGCCGAGCTGCGGGCCGGTTTGCGCCGGGAGCTTGACAAAAAGGCGCGCCAGCAATATGAAAAAACCAGAGCTTCAGTCGCAGAGTTGCGTGAGGCAACCAACGATTTGTTAACCTCATGTCGCAAGGATCGTAGTCAACAAGCGGCTAAGTTGCGTGCGGAGCTTACAGCTTTTAGGGAAGAGCTTCTGGCTTCCATGCCCGATTTCGAGGCGCTCGCCAGAGAGCGCTCCCGCAGCGTCAGCGATATCCGAAAAGGGGTTTATGAACTCCGGCAAAACAGTCGCCGGGAACTTGCCGAAATGGCTCAGACAGGCCGCGTCGAAAGGCATCATTTTGTTCATACCCTGCAGCAGGATGTCGCCGAGCTGAGCCGAAATTCCCAGCACAAACGTCATGCAGTAATCTCTGAACTATCGGCCATGCGTCAAGCCTGGCATGGCGATCTGCAGCCCCGGCAAGAAACCGTTCACTTTTCTGATGCTTCCCCCGGCAACTACAGCGTAAAATCTAAACCCCCGGCATCAGCCATGATTGAATCGGCTGACGACCTTACCCGGATTGATGGGATTGGTCCGGTTCGGGCTCGCCTTCTTCAGGCCTCGGGGATACAGACTTTCGCTCAGTTGGCTATGGCTACGGCTGCAGAGCTCCTGGCGGTTGTCGGGGATTCCGGAGTCCCGGTTGATGTTGAAAAATGGATAGCCGAGGCTTCACGTTTGAGCACTTAAAAGGATGCAATCAGATGAGCAAGCAAGCAAAGATTCTCTCCATACCAGAGCAAAACCCAGCCCCGGATCGAGA
The DNA here is from genome assembly GCA_024762675.1 of Thermodesulfobacteriota bacterium. Classification (GTDB taxonomy): domain Bacteria; phylum Desulfobacterota; class Anaeroferrophillalia; order Anaeroferrophillales; family Tharpellaceae; genus Tharpella. The sequence continues at coordinate 7,510 of JANTGZ010000103.1, forward strand.
CAGTGTGAGTACCGAAGCAAGCCCTGAGTTTGTCGAAAGCCCTCTTGTTAAGGATATAACCCGGCGGGCCCTGCTCTATCTTGATGCCGGCTATCCTCTTCATCTCTCAGGCTCGGCGGGAACCGGGAAAACCACCCTGGCTTTCCATATTGCGGCCCGGATCGGGCGTCCGGTTGTGCTTATTCATGGTGATGACGAATTTGGCAGCTCCGATCTGATCGGCCAGGAGTCCGGGTTTAAGCGTTCAAGGATAGTCGACAACTACATCCATTCGGTCAAGAAAACCGAAGAGGAGTATGCGGCCAGCTGGGTTGATAACCGTTTGACGACCGCCTGCCTCAAAGGTTACACCCTGGTTTATGATGAATTTACCCGCTCCCGGCCCGAAGCCAATAACGCCCTGCTCTCTATCCTCGAAGAGAGAATCTTAAACCTTCCCAAACTTCGTAAACAGGGCGATGGCTATGTTGAAGTTAATCCTCAATTTAAGGCTATCTTCACCTCGAACCCGGAAGAGTATGTCGGTGTCCATAAAACCCAGGACGCCTTGATGGACCGTCTCATCAGTATTCGTATTGACCATTTCAATCGGGATACGGAAGTTGATATCCTGGTTGCAAAATCCTCTATTGCCAGAAAAGATGCTGAAAAAATCGTCGCGATCGTCCGTGAACTCCGCGGCATCGGCGTCAACAACAACCGGCCGACAATCCGGGCCGGTATCGCCATCGCCAAAGTTATTGGTCGTTGTAATCTAAAGGCCAAAGCCGATGACCCCCTCTTTATGCAGATCTGTCACGATGTTCTGGATATGGATACGGCCAACGTTACCAAGGCGGGCGAATCGTTGATGGTCGATAAGGTGGAATCTATTATCCGGACAATCTGTAAATAAAACAATTGATGGACTCGTAAAAAAACGTCATACCCGCGAAAGCGGGTATCCAGTGCATACGAAACTATCTGAGATATATGGATTCCCGCCTACGCGGGAATGACGAAGAAAGGCTTTTTATTATTTTTTCGAGTGTATCAAATAAAAAAAAGGTGGCAGGTGAGAGATGGCTATTGCCAGTAGAAAAATCAGGAGTTTGCGGGATATCCGTACCAACGCCGACAGATGTGATCAGTTTATCGATCCCTACAAGGGCTATTTACGTTTAGGTA
>JANTGZ010000104.1 GCA_024762675.1 Thermodesulfobacteriota bacterium
GACTTGCGCTTGCACTGTCACCTCTTTCCCGGCCTGCAAATAATCACTTTCACCTTGAGTTGCCAGCAGAACCGGCAGATAGTTGCGACTATGACCAAACCAACTAAGGCCATAATGACTATCTTCGACCTTCGTCTCAAGTAATACTTTAAGGTTTTTTCCTAGATTGTTACGTGCAAAAACCTCCCGCTTCCGGCGTCCTAAAGCTCCAATTTTTGCGGCCCGATCCTTTTTCACAACTGTTGAAACCCGATCCGGCCAGGAGGCCGCAACCGTGCCCTGGCGCGAAGAGTAGGGGAAAACATGAAGATAGCCAAGTTCAGCCTTTTCGACAAAAACCATAGTCTCTAAAAATGATTTATTATCTTCAGCCGGAAAACCGACAATCAGATCGGTACCGACATTAATCCGACCGGAACCTTCACTCAGTAACGTAAATATTTTTTCGATATCAAGCCGACGATAGGGCCGCCCCATAGCTCCCAGAACCCGATCGCTGGCAGACTGCAAAGAGAGATGCAGATGTTCGCAGACCGGAGATTGAGGATCAAGCATCAGCTCTATAATCTCAGGAGTGATCTCGTGCGGTTGCAAAGATCCTAAACGCAAACGTAAATCAGGAAACTCGTCAACCATCTGCAACAGGAGGGAAGTCAAACTGAAACCAGCCGCAACATCCTCTCCATAACGGCCGATATGAATTCCGGTCAGAACCACTTCACGAAAACCTGCCGCGACCAATCCGCGGCATTCAGCCAATACTTTTTCTGGAGGCAGGCTCCGACAACGGCCCCGCAGATAAGGGATAATACAGTAGCGACAAAATGAGTTACAGCCATCCTGGATCTTAACCACGGGCCGACTCCGGCCGCGTTCGGAATCGGCCCGCAAAAGCCCGATCTCCAGTTCACCGGAAATACCTACCTGTTCCGGCATATCGACGGCCACACCTTCAAATTGCCGGGTCAAGCGGGTGACCAGGTCTTTTTTACCGGCATTACCAAAAAGCGCCCCAAGTTTTACAACTTCTAAAGCCTTCTGGGGCTCGGCAACAACAGCACAACCGGCCAGAGCTATTTTGGCTTCCGGGTAGCGTTTAAGCGCCCGCCGGACAGACTGCAAACTCTGACGCCCGGCTTCAGCCGTAACCGCACAACTATTTATAACAACGGCCTCGCACGGCCCCTTTTTTACGACCTGCCAACCCTGCCGGCGAAACTCGGACGCCAACCCCTGGCTCTCATAGTGGTTCACCTTACAACCGAGGGTTTCGATAAGAACTCGTGGTAATCTATTTTGCTGCATAAAATTTATGGACTGAAAATAAGCTTTAAGGGGCCAAATTAGACAATAATCCCCCCCCCAAGCAAGCGGTCTTCTTGATAGAAGGCGGCCCCCTGGCCCGGGGTTATGGCGAATTGAGGAGACTCGAATTTGATCTCGACATGGCCATCATGTAAAGGAGTCATAATTGCCGGGGCCGGCTGGTGACGATAGCGAATCTGGCACTCAAGTGTAAGAGGCTGTAATGGCGGATCAACCAACCAGTTTATTTTTTTTACTTTGAATTGACGACTGTAGGCCTCTTCCCGTTCGCCAACCAGCAAACGGTTATGCTGATAATCGAGTTTAATTACATATAGAGGTTTCGGGTACGCAATTCCCATCCCCCGCCGTTGACCAATCGTATAGTTCTGGAGACCATTATGCTCTCCCATGACCCTGCCCTGACTATCGACGATCTCTCCATAACCGCCGATGACTCCCCGCCGTGACAGATACTCCTGATATTTTTCACCATTGAGAAAGCAGAGTTCTTGGCTCTCGCGATAATTATCAAGTTTATAACCGGCCTCGGCTGCCAGGGTCAGAGCTTCATCTTTACTGAGCTCTCCCAAAGGGAAAAGGGTTCGTTGGAGCAACATTTCCGGCACTGAGAAGAGAAAATAGCTCTGATTTTTACTTTTATCATAAGCTTTATGGAAGCTGGTTCCGGTTTTTCCGGAAACCATATCAAGTCTCCGAAAATAGTGGCCGGTCGCCAGTCTTTCAATCTGCAGACGATCGGCTACTGTTGCCAAACAAGCAAATTTAACCAGAGCATTGCAGCGAATACAGGGATTCGGGGTTTGGGCGTGGGTATAGGCAAAGAGCAGATATTCAATCACCTCTTTTGAAAAAACGTCGGCCGCCGGTTCAACCAGCAGCTCAAGCCCCAACCGGGTGGCCATTGTTTCAGCCCGCTCCAATAAAAAAGGGGTATCCGCACCCCCCATATCAAGGACTACCGGAACCACCTGATACCCCAGGCGTTTAAGCAAAACGGCGGCGGCCGCACTATCGACGCCACCACTGAAACCCAGCACTACACTTTCTATTTTAGTCATTTATTACGAAACCCTCATATTTCAATCTCTGAAACTACAATAGATCACAAAAAAAGGGAACCAATTTAAAATCAGTTCCCTTCATCTACAAGCCTACAAGACCTTGAAAAGTCGAAAAAACGACATTAAACTAGACGCAAGCCTCGAATCTATGCTAAGCAAATTATTCATCAAAAATATACCAATTATTAATTCAGGATGGCAATATGCTACTGGGAATAGATGTCGGCGGCACCCATACAGATGCGGTTATTATTGATCGAAAAGGGGTAGCAGCTACGGCCAAAGTCGAGACCGACCATAGTAACCTGATCAGTTCTCTTGATGGAGTCTTAGAAAAGATCTTAAACTCAGGACCAGACCGAGCCATCAGCAAGATCAATCTGAGTACAACCCTGACGACCAACGCCATTATCGAAAATGAGCTTGAAGAGGTCGGGGTTCTTGCAGTCTCCGGTCCGGGACTGGCAGAAGATTATTTCAACCGCGACCTCGGTGAGCATTTTCATCTGCTTGAAGGCTCAATCGACCATCGCGGCACTCAACGGCTTGCTTTAGATGAAGCTGCCGCAAAAAATGCAGTAGCTCACTGCCAAAACCGAAAGCTTAAGGTTTTTGCCGTCGTCAGTAAATTCTCACCCCGCAATCCCGAGATTGAGCAGACTCTGGCCGATCTCGTATCTTCACAATCAGATTTTACGACTATCGGTCATCGGATCTCCGGACGACTCAACTTCCCCCGGCGGCTGGCAACCGCCTACTACAATGCCGCAGTCTGGCGCCATTTCAACACCTTCGCCGACGCTATCACCCAAAGTCTCAAAAAACATAACCTTAACGCACCTCTAAATATTTTAAAAGCCGACGGTGGTACGATTAACTTCAAGAGTTCCCGTAACAACCCTATCCAGACGATTCTTTCGGGTCCGGCGGCCAGCGTGATGGGAATTATCGCCTTAAGCTCGATCACTGAAGATGCCATTATCTTAGACATCGGCGGAACCACCACCGACATTGCTATTTTTGCCAACGGCGCCCCTTTGCTGGAAAAAGAGGGAATCAGTTTCGGAGGCAGGCCAACTTCGGTACGAGCCATCGATACCCATTCGATCGGAATCGGCGGTGACTCGGTAATAACCATCAACCCTGACGGCAAAGTATTGGTTGGCCCCCTGCGCATAGGCCCGCCAATGGCTCATTCCGGCCCGCAACCGACCCTGATTGATGCCTGCAATGTCAAAGGATTGTGCAATCTCGGAGATATTGATAAATCTTTTAGCGGCTTGAAAAAATTGGCTGAACAAAACCAATTGACAATCGAGAAACTGGCTGATGAAACTCTTAATGTGGCGCTGAAAGCCATTCAACTTGAAGCAACTAAACTTTTGGATAGTATCAACCAAAGACCGGTCTACACGGTTGAAGAAGTTATGCATGGTGAAAAAATCATCCCTCAACGACTCTACGTTATGGGCGGCCCAGCCGCCATCCTGGCCCCGCTTCTCGGCCAAACTTTTGATCTTGAAACTGAAGTCCCGGAAAATTATGCGGTTGCCAACGCCATCGGAGCGGCATTAACCCGCACGACCATGGAGATTGAACTCTTCGCTGATACCGGCAAAAAAACAATGTTCATCCCTAACCTGAATATCAAGCGAAAGGTTAGCAGCTCTTATTCATTGAACGAAGCCCAAAACGATGGGGTTGGCGAAATGGTGAAATATCTCAAAGAGAACAATCATCCCGAAATCGAGCATGAGGACGTTTCCGTAGTTGAGGCCGAATCCTTCAATATGGTCGACGATTATTCTGTCGGCAGTAAAACCATTCGTGTAAGTTGTCAGATCAGACCCGGTCTCGAAAAAGATTACCTCGAAGGGGTTAAGTAAAATGAAAAACATCAGGAATTTAGGCGTTATATTTTTTCCGGCTTACGACTGGGCCATCAGCCCGACCCACCCGGAACGGGAAGAACGCCTGCTCTACACCCAGGACCAACTTCGGGAGGAGGGCGTTTTCGACCTGCCCAATATTACGGAATATAAACCTGAAATCGCGACTTATGCCGATATCGAGCGGATTCACTTCTGTTTTCCCGGCCCCCGGGAAGTCAGCACCGAATCCCATCTGGTGGCTGCCGGCGGCGCCATTAAAGCAGCCCGTCTAGTGATGGAAAAAGAGGTAGATAGAGCTTTCGCTCTGGTCCGCCCCCCCGGCCACCATGCCATGAAGGTGGTCCACGGCAACCGGGGCTTTTGTAACATCAACAACGAAGCCGTTCTGATAGAATTTATCCGGGAACACTACGGCAATAAAAGAGTAGCCATTGTTGACACGGACTGCCATCACGGCGACGGCACCCAAGATATCTACTGGCATGACCCCAACATCCTTTTTATCTCTTTGCATCAGGATGGCCGCACCCTCTATCCCGGCACCGGTTTCAGCGAAGAACTTGGCGGCCCTACGGCCCGAGGCCGAACCATCAATATTCCGCTGCCGCCCAACACCTCCGACGAGGGCTTTCTCTATGTCATAGATAACCTGATCCAGCCAATTATCGATGATTTCAAACCCGATGTGATAATTAATTCAGCCGGCCAGGACAATCACTATGGTGACCCGATCACCAATATGAATTTCTCGGCCCAGGGCTACGCCCGACTCAATGAAAAGCTCAACCCTGACATTGCTGTCCTTGAGGGTGGCTACTCGATTCAGGGGGCCCTGCCCTATGTCAATCTTGGCATTGTTCTGGCGATGGCCGGTCTCGACTACAGCCAGGTTCGAGAGCCCGACTATAATCCTGAAAGCCTGCGCCAAAGCCCTCAAATCACCGAATACATTGAGAAGCTTTGCGCCTTGACCATGAAAAACTATCTTAAACCACCACCCTTGAACGTAAAACCTAACCAATACGATACCCGTTCCAAATCGGTCTACTACGATACCGACGGAATCAACGACCAGCAACTTGAACAAATAATGGTCTGTACAAGCTGCTCCGGAGTACGGCATCTGACATCAAAAACCCACCGCAACTCATCCTGCATGGGCATTGAAATCCCAATTGATGCCTGCAAACGCTGTCGCGATGAAGGTTACCGACTGCTTGATGAAGGACGGAGAAATTTCAAAGGGACCACTATAAAATTCATCAACCGCCTGGAACAGGAATACCAGACTGTCAATGAGTTTGAACTGACACCAATGGGCCGTTACTACTTTTAGTACAGGGAAAATATGAAGATTCTGATTGCTGAAGATGAGAGGGTGTCGAGACGCCTTTTGGAAAGTCGCCTTAAGAAATGGGGTTATGAAGTAACCGCTGCTGAAGATGGCAAAGAGGCCTGGGAGCTTTTTCAGAAAGAACATTTTCCAATGGTTATCAGTGACTGGATGATGCCGGAGATGGATGGTCTAGAGCTATTACGACGCATCCGCTCGATTGATCGACCCGGCTATGTCTACACTATTCTGCTGACGGCCCGAACTGAAAAAGAGGATATTCTGGCCGGCATGGAGTCGGGAGCTGACGATTTTATCACTAAACCCTTTGACAAGGATGAACTCCTGGCCCGGTTGAAAGTCGGCCTCCGGATAACCGATCTTGAACGGGATCTAGCCCAACGCAACCAGGAGTTGGAAAAGATCAACGACCGCATGCGGCGTGATCTCGAGGCGGCAGCCAAGATTCAGCAATCCCTGTTACCAACCCAGCTACCGGAGTGTGAAAAAGTCAATTTTGCCTGGAAGTATGTACCTTGCGACGAACTTGCAGGCGACACCTTAAACCTTTTTAATCTGGATGAAGATCATGTCGGCCTCTACCTGCTTGATGTCAGTGGTCATGGTGTTCCTGCCGCCCTGCTCTCGGTCAACCTCTCCCGTATTTTAAATCCCAACCCGGAACAATCCGACCTCCTAAAAGAGCAGATCCCCGGCACTCCGGGCTACCATCTGGTTCGCCCTGAGGAGGTTGCCGACCGTCTCAACCAACGCTTTCCTTTAGACAGCAACACGGAACAGTATTTCACCATCCAATATGGCCAGTTAAACATCAAATCGGGATCCCTGACCTTCATTTCAGCCGGCCATCCACCCATGATACATCTTAAGGCCGATGGCGATAGCAAGGCCATCCAGGTTCGCAGCATGCCCATCGGCTTTATGGTTGGTGTCGGCAAGGTCTATCAAGAACAGATTCTGGACTTGAAAAATGGTGACCGCCTCTATTTCTACTCGGACGGAATTATTGAAGCTATGAACCCGAAAAGAGAACAATTCGGAGTTGAACGACTCCTTGAAAGTCTCAACAAATCACGAGCTTCAACCCTTAATGACAGCCTTGACCAACTTACCGACGAACTTGAGCTCTGGACTGTGGGACAAGGCTGTGGTGATGATGTTTCACTACTCGCCCTAGAAATCAAACCCTGATGGCTAAGTAAAGAAACACCAAATCTTGACAAATGTCAAACCGGTGGTTATCCTTTTATAATAAAAGGTCACTCGAAGTGAAAACAAGCTACTTCGAGTGGCAAGACAATTATCTTTTTTAAAAGGAGGGTTTAGTTATGGCTATTGTCAAATGGGCACCGTACCATCGTGGCTGGGCTCCTTTCCAGGATCTTGTCACAATTCAGGATAGAATCAACAATCTATTCGAAGGTTCAATGGGTTACAAGGATGATAAAAGTCTTGCTTCAACTACATGGAAACCACTGGTCGACATCTTTGAAGATGAAGAGGCAATTACCATTAAAGCAGAGTTGCCGGAAGTCGATGAAAAAGATGTCCAGATCAACCTTGACAACAATATGCTGACGATCAGGGGTGAACGCAACCTTGAGAAAGAGGAGAAGAAAGAGAGCTATCACAGGGTCGAACGCTACTACGGCTCTTTTCAGCGCTCTTTTGAGTTGCCGACCACGGTTGACCGAGACAATATCGCTGCCAGTTACGACAAAGGGGTACTTAAAGTTGTCCTGCCCAAAAAAGAGGAAGACCAACCTAAAAAAGTTCAGATTGAGATAAAGTAGCAAAGATCTGCTTTATAAAGAGGGAGAAAGGCCATTGCAATTGATATTTTGCAATGGCCTTTTTGTGAGAAAAACGACTAAGTTCTTGACAATCGGTGGGTAATCATAATATTCTAAATAATACTTTTTAACCTGAATTACTTCTACCAGTCTCGTGAAGGAGAATACTATGGTTCGCACTGAAATCACCCTTTTTCTTAAAAATGTTCCCGGTGAGCTGGCTCAGCTCACCTTGCTGCTCTCTGAAAACAAAATCAACATTGATGCCATCACTATTCAGGATGCAACCAGCTATGTCGAAGAACTTTTCAAGGCCCGAGGAAAAACTTTAAAACGCCACGCAACTGCTGCAAGTTACGGCATGATCCAGAAAGATTCAGAGCAGTTCGCCCTGGTCCGTCTTTTAACGACAGATACCGACAAAACCCTGGACCTCCTCTCTCAGGCCGACTACCTCTACGAGATCACCCCGGTAATGGCTATCGAACTTGACAACCAGCCCGGCACCTTGGCGGCTACCGCAAAAGAGATCGGTGATGCCGGTATCAACATCAGTTATGTCTATGGCTCAGTATCACCATCTGAGGGTAAAGCCCTTTTCATCTTCTGTCCCGAAGATATCGATCTTGCATCTCGAATTTTCAAGGATAAAAAGTAACGGAGACAAATGCTAAAGAGGGTTTTTGATCTATCAGCTTGATGAACAAAAAAAAAGAGGGTGGCGGAATTTGAGTTCCGCCACCCTCTTTTTGCCTGAGACCTGTAAACCATCGATTCCCGTCTATAAAACCGGGCCCGCAAACACTGTCAAAAAACAATATCCGACATATCTTCCTCTACATGACTCTCATCAAACTGTTGACGCAACTCGTCCCGGGCCAGCCATTGCCCAGTTGCTACAGCAACGATCTCAAGAGACCCATCTGCTTTCTTTTTATAAAGAGCACCTTTAGGATGGTAGAATTTTCTTGCCCCCCGCCCCCGCACTAAAGGAGGAGGAGAAACCCCGAAGAGCTCTTCGCCAATATCCGGCAGACGATTGAGATGAAGTTTAAAACGCACCGTATAACCGTACAG
>JANTGZ010000105.1 GCA_024762675.1 Thermodesulfobacteriota bacterium
ATTTTCGTAACGTCTCGCGAAATTTCGTCGTTTTTCCCAGCGAATAGAGCCCATTGAAATTGCTGCTGTTTGAGCGCCTTAGCGCGAGTTCAGCAATGTGGGCGGAATGAGCGCTGGAAAAACAGAAATTGAGCTTAAGAAGTGGAGAAAAACCACCTGAACACCTACGCTGAGTAATTACAAAGATTACTTCATAAACTACTTCAGGGCACTACTTCTGGCTGAGGATCAGAGCAGAAAAAAAATACCCGGCAGATCACTTATGGCACAATATACGCATATACAGTAAAACTTGCGCCGGCTTCGAGTGGACACCAGTTAGATTTTTTCCTTAATTGATAGTCAAAAGGAATTGGTTTATGGCCCGCTTTCTAAAATTCAACCTTGAAAATAAAATAGTTCTGGGATACTTGCCGCTTTTTCTGGTCATCATCCTGACAGCTACCTATCCCCTTATAATCTATAATAAAATTAGCAAAATCAACAAAAACATTGTCGAAAACGATATAATTTTAATAGAAACAGCCGACAAAATGGTCGACAGCCTCTTGACTCAGGAATCATATGGCCGTCGCTACGTAATTCTGAAAAACCAAGAAATTCTGAATCTCTTCTGGCAACGAAGCCGGGAGTTTGATTCGCAAATTGCCCTGATTCGCAGCCTCCCGGAACAAAAAAACATCCCCACAGAACAGATAGTTTCACTTCACAACGAGTTTAATGAGCTTTACGAAGAGAGAATAGAGCTTTTAAATAACCCCGATACGCCAATTGCAAATGAAGATGAAGGAAAAATCAAAATTAAGCTGGAAGAGCTGATAAACCTGATTCAAACAACAACATTGAATATAAAGCGGAGTCAAACAAAAAAATTACTCGAAGTCTGGGCTATAGGATTAAAAGCTTTCCGAATTTCAACCATTTTTTCAGGAATTGCTATCCTTCTGGGCGTTGGCCTGATATCTTTGATTGCCCGCGGTATGTTACGATCTATATCACAGATGAAACTAGCTATCAGAGAGATCTCAGAAGGCCGCTTTGATCGCCCTCCAAATGTCAATAGCAAGGATGAGTTGGGTGAACTTGCCACTGCTTTTGGAGAGATGACACTGCGGTTGTCCCAGCTGGAAAAGATGTGCCTGGATGCCAATCCATTGACCCGGCTTCCCGGAGGAATAGCCATCGAGGAACTCCTTAAAAAGCGTTTGCACACTGGATATCCGGTGGCATTCTGTTTGATAGACCTAGACAATTTTAAATCGTTTAACGACCGATATGGTTATGCGATGGGCAATAAGATTATCAAGGCAACTGCAAGAATACTTGAAAAGGCAATTGAAAAACACGGCAGCGACGACGACTTTGTTGGACATATAGGCGGCGATGATTTTGCTCTTATTACAATCCCGAATAAATATGACATAGTTTGTAATTATATTATCAAGGAGTTTGACAGGACAATCGTCAACTTCTACGACCCCGAGGACCAAGCAAATGGTTATATAATTGGGAAAACACGCCAGAACCGGGAGTTAAAATTCCCGATCATGACCATATCCATTGCTGTGGTCACTAATTCCGATGGAAAGCAACAGACAAATCATGTTAAGGTTGGAGAAATTGCTGCGGAGTTAAAAGAACTTGCTAAATCGCTTTCCGGAAGTGTCTTTGTGGTGAACCGCAGAGAAAAAGAGTAGCGCTGAGGATATCAATGAAACCGACCCGGCTTTTGAAGATAAACTATCTATCTATTTTCCTGTTAGTTTCAAGTACGGTGCTCCTGACCTCCGGGTGCGCCCAAAAACAGACGATCATGAGTGGACTCGATTTATATCCTGGTCTACAGATTGAAAGCGAAATTTCCCGCCTGGAACAAAAGGTCAAAACCGATACAGATTCGCCATTTAAGGCAAGATCTCTTTTTAATCTTAGCTTACTCTATTCACACCATAAAAATCCCAGACCCAACTATTCGAAGGCTCTTAAGAGACTGAAAGAATTTACTTTACTCGATTTAAAAAACGGGAACGCAGACTCCGTACAATATCTGATGGGCCTTTTACAAAAAATCGTAAAAACCGAAAACAACTACGCTAAATCCAGATCCAGCATCAAAAAATTAAATAATAATATCAAGAAACTAACACTAAAAAGCGAGAAATCGAAAATTGAGTACGAAAATCTCGTCAGAGAAAACCAGGAAAAGAAAGAAAAACTTGAAAAACTGATGCATCTTGACATTCAACTCGATAAAATAAGACAGGAAATTAAGTAACCAAGCTTATGCCTTTCGACAACCAAAAAGGCCTAAGCAAGAAAAAACACCACTAATCTCAAATAAAAGTACATATAACAACATGCAAAAGTTATTTCGAACACAACAAATCAACCTTGGATTTAGATGGTCTTTAATTCACCTGTTTGCGCTCTGCCTACTATTGATTTCATTAATTTCCTGCGCCACCAGGACACCTGCTGACAAAAATACTTATCCTAACTACCAGGCGACCACCACTGAGCAAAAGCTGGAACCCGGATTTTACCAACAAGGTATCGCTTCCTGGTATGGTCACCCGTTTCACGGCTGTCCCACTGCCAGCGGCGAAATCTACGATATGCATGCCCTCACAGCCGCCCACAAAGAGCTTCCCTTAGGGAGTAAAGTGTTGGTCACCAACCTTGAAAACCAACGCCAGATTGAGGTCGTTATCAACGATCGTGGACCTTTCATAAAAGGTCGCATTATCGACCTTTCATTAGCTGGAGCCCGCCGCCTGGCGATGGAAAATAATGGCACCGCCATGGTTCGCCTCGACATCACAGAGCTGCCGGAGAGTATCTCCGACTCCTTAAAAAACCCTTTCGCAATTCAGTTTGGCGCTTTCAAAAATCGCACTCAAGCGGTCTCCGTGCAGAAAAAAGTTGCTCAAACCAACAGTAAGGTCTTTATTGAAAAAGTTTATAGCGATGGTGAACCTTTGTACCGAGTCCGTCTCGGATGGTTCCCAAGCAAAGCTGCAGCTCAGCGCGAAGCTCAACGACTGGGATATAGAGGTGCCCACGTTTTTCGTCGCTAATAAATTTTTAAAAATCAAGTAATCAGACAGACTGAAAAGATGCTGGGATTGATGGTTTTTAAACTATAACATTTTCACATTTGCCTAAAGTCTTCAGTCTGCAACCTAAGCAGAATAATTTGCTGAAAGAAAAGATAATGAAAGAGCAAAAACCAACCATAATCAAGGTCCACGAACCGCCCCACAGCAAAAATTTTCTCGACAATTGCCTCAAGGCTCCACCCTTATTCACCTGCACTATAGCTTCAACAAAAACCGCTTTAATCCCCGGAGTCTCAGCAGCCGGAGCCAGTCCGGAGCTGATACCTTACACGGCGGCAGCAGATGTCGAAGCGATCATCCATGGCCAAGCACTCTGCCTGGACAAGATTCCGGAAAATCCGGTTGGGCCGCCCTCCCCGGTAATTATCACAATGGCAGCCCTCAAGAAACTCTGTGCGCCATTTATAGTTATTGATGCCGGCAACACAATAACTCCCAAGGTTCCGATGCTGGTTGCCGGTCGTTCGCCGGGCCTTTCCCTAAACGATCCGGTCGCAGTCACCGAAGTAGCCGATCTTTTTATGCAGGGGATTATAATCGGCCAACAACTCGCCCTAAGCGGACATACCCTGATTCTCGGGGAGAGTGTCCCTGGCGGCACGACTACAGCGATGGCCGTCATGGAAGTTTTAGGTATCGCAGCCCTTGGAAAAATCAGCGGCAGTATGCCGGGCAACAATCAAACCTTAAAGCAAGATCTAGTCAGCCGGGCCATGTTGGGAAAGGGACTAATACGGGGCTCATGTCTTGAACACCCCTTAGAGGCCGTCCGCCTCCTCGGTGATCCCATGCAGCCGGTTCAGGCCGGCATCGCCATGAGCGCCAGCTGCAGAACTAATGTAATCCTGGGTGGCGGTACGCAGATGATAGCAGTCGCGGCCCTGATTGGAGCCTTGCTCAAAAATAAAAAATCATTCTCATATTTCACGCAACCGGCCCATAAACGCACCCTCCCGGAAGCCTTTAACGCCAGACCTGAAAATATCGCAATCGCGACTACGGCCTGGGTCTCGGAAGACCCGGCCGCCGACCTCCGCAGCTTGATGCAACAATTACCGGTGCCAATGCCGCTTTACGCCGCAGGCCTCGATTTTTCCGCCTCCCGGCATAAAAACTTAAGTCTTTATGAAGAGGGTTATGTCAAAGAAGGGGTCGGCGCCGGAGCTTTAGCATTGGCCGCGATGCACTACCACAATCTCGACAACACAAGCTTTCTTCCGGCAATTGAACAGGTCTATGAAGACATCTACCTTTAGGAAACTGATCTTATTATGGCCCGAACTTTCACCCTGCCGGACGAGCTTAACATTCTGATAATCGAATTTCTCAAACAGTTAGGGCCGGATGGACAACTGACAAACTTCCAGGTTTCGCCCTTAACCCAGGACGGTTCAGCACGACTCTATTACCGTATAACATGTCCTGGAAAAGAACCTTTTATAGCGGTGGATGCCAAAGGAACCGGTCAGAAGGAAAAGCACTCCTCAGGGCTTAGCCAGAACCAATCTTTCCTCCTCATCCGCAACCATCTTGCAGCTTTAAGTTTTCCGGTTCCCGGGCTTCTTGCACAAAATCCAAATGGCGATTTTTATCTTTTGCAGGATCTCGGCGGTACTACCCTCTACCAGGCTGTCAAAAAACAGGGTTGGAGCCATCAAACAATAAATCTCTATCAAAATACAATATCTCTGCTATTGCGCCTTCAATCAGTTGCCGTAGAAAAATTTGACCCCTCCTGGTGCTATGCCGGAGCTTACTACGATCAGACGCTGATAATTGACCATGAACTAAACTACTTTCTCAATGCTTTTGTGCTTGGATATTGCGGTCAGAGAATCTCTCCAGAAACCCGGCACAAACTGCAGGATGAGTTTAAGTCTATAGCTGTAGCAGCAACTACTGCACCCGGCAATTTTTTTCTTTACCGAGACTTTCAATCCAAAAACCTGATGTTGAAAGATAAGCAAATCTTTCTCATCGATTTCCAAGGTGCCCGCCTAGGTCCTTATTATTACGATGCGGCTGCCCTCATCAACGACCCCTACACCGATATCCCCTGGCCTCTGCGCGATCAGCTTAAGGCCGACTATTTCAACAAATTAGTAATCACTCTAAAAGCTGATGCCCCCGATCTGGAAACCTTTAATTACTACTTCTCTCTTTTCTCCTTAATCAGAACCCTCCAGACCCTGGGAGCTTTCGGCTACCTGACAAGCTGCAACAAAGAGCACTTCAAAGATTACATTAAACCGGCCTTGAAAAACCTGCATCACTACCTGAATAAGTTATCTATTAACCATAACCTTCAAACACTTGCCTCACTACCGACAGCTAATTTCAATGCACCGTTGGGAGGATCTAATACTTTATGAAGCATGGTGAAAAAATTATTAAAATGCACTTCATTGTTCATGAGTTATTCGAAGACCCTGGAGCATTAAAAGATTGGGCAATAAGCAGGGGGTATGAGTTCTCTTTTTCGAGGGTATATCTAAATGAAGAGTTACCCGAAGATGTTGGTGAACTTGATCTGCTGATCGTTCTAGGTGGCCCACAAAGTCCCAACACTACACAAATCGAGTGTCCTCATTTTGATTCTAACGCCGAGATTAATCTTATCCGGCGATTCATCAAGAAAGAAAAGGCCGTTCTTGGGGTGTGTTTAGGAGCTCAACTCATAGGTGAAGCCCTTGGAGCAACCTTTGAAGCGAGTCCTGAAAAAGAGATTGGTGCATTTCCGATATTCTTAACAGAAGCTGGCAAGTCGAGTAAAAAGCTTTCACATTTCCCGTCGACTGTCGTGGTTGGCCATTGGCATGGTGATATGCCCGGGTTAACTGATAAAGCTAAGATTCTCTCCTTTAGCGAGGGATGCCCAAGACAAATTGTTGAATATTCAGATCTTGTTTATGGCTTTCAATGCCACCTTGAGTTTTCTCCGGAATCAATCGAACTGCTCATAACCCATTCCGGAGAAGAACTGGATTCACTGAAAAATGGTCGCTTTATTCAACAGCCGGATGAACTTCAAAAAAACGATTTCAAACAAATGAATGAGCTTTTATTTGTCTTTTTGGACAAGCTCGTTGAACATTATAATCACCAACAAACCACGTAAATTATTGATATTAATACTTCGGCTTGCTGCTTCCAAGGTAAACAGTGGGAAAACCATTGGAAATAACAATATAATTTAGATCCAGGGATACTTATGACAAATAACGATATCCTACGCCGCATCCGCTATATCTTTGACTTCAGCGATTCGAAAATGATTGCTATTTTTGGCTTGGCTGACCATCAGATAACACGAGGACAGATAAGTGATTGGCTCAAAAAAGATGACGATCCGGCGTATCAGGAATGCAGCGACTCCCAACTGGCGATTTTCCTAAATGGTTTGATCAACGATAAACGAGGCAAGAAAGATGGGCCACAACCTGAACCCGAGAAGTATTTAACTAACAACATCATTTTCATAAAGTTGAAAATCGCATTAAACCTGAAAGCCGAAGACGTCCTGGAGATTTTGGATCTGTCGGCTTTGAGTTTGAGCAAACACGAATTAAGTGCGTTTTTCCGCAAGCCCGGCCATAAGCACTACCGTGACTGCAAGGATCAGGTTTTACGTAACTTTTTAAAAGGCATGCAACTTAAATATCGCCCTAACCTTTAATTGAAAGCAATGCCTCTCTTTCTGGTTCTCTATTTTTCAGTTTACGGCCTACTGCATTACTACGCCTTTTACAAAGTCAAGTCCTCCCTGAGTCTTGACCATAAGAGAGTCCGGTTTCTTGGATTATTCATGCTGCTTATGATCCTGGCTCCGATCATTATCCGGGTCGCTGAACGGGCAGGGGTAACCGGCGGATTACACCAGTTGGCCTACATCGCTTTTAGCTGGATGGGTCTCCTTTTTCTTTTCGTATCCGTATCCTTCGCTACTGACCTGATCAGGCTTTTCTGCTTTGTTTTCGTAAAACTTTTCACCCCTGCATCTAACAAGCCACCGGTTGCTTCTGCGCGTTTTTTCTTCCTGACACTACTCCTGACTCTGGCACTCTATGGTTATGGTCTGCTTGAGGCTGGGAACCTCAGGGAGGAACATGTTGTTGTTAAAAGTTCAAAGATCCCGACCGAGGTTGAAAGGATACGCATTGTCCAGATATCCGATGTACACTTAGGTCTCTTTATCCGGGAGCAACAGGTGGAAAAGATTATTGCCCGAATAGCAGCGGCAAAACCGGACCTGCTGGTTTCAACCGGTGATCTGGTCGACGGACAACCCAATGATCTGCACCTTGCGGCATCGCTTTTGGCTTCCTTTGAACCTCCGTTAGGTAAAATTGCGGTCACCGGCAACCATGAGTTTTATGCGGGCCTGGAACATTCCCTTAAGTTTACTGCGTCGGCTGGATTTAATATTTTACAGCAGCAGTCCAAATCGTTTTCAAACCTTACCGTCGCCGGCGTAGATGATCCGGCGGTGCCAGCTTTCCATGAATCACCAAGCCTATCAGAGGCGGAACTTCTTGCGGCCTTGCCGGAAAAGAACTTTACCCTGCTTCTGAAACACCGACCGGAAGTCAACCCAGAAAGCCTCGGTCTCTTTGACCTGCAGCTTTCCGGCCACACCCACAAGGGCCAGATCTTTCCTTTCAACTTCATCACCTGGATCTTTTACCCTTACCCGGCCGGTCAGCTTACAAAACTCGCCAAGGGCTCCGCCTTATATCTAAACAGAGGAACCGCCACATGGGGACCACCAATCCGGATTTTTGCGCCTCCTGAAATAACCATCATCGACCTGGTGCCTGGAACTTAAAAACAAGAACGCCTACCTCGAGTATCGATTTACCCTTGTTGTTTAAGATAAATATATGTTACTTTGCACCGCGGGCCAACCAGGGAGTCTAAAAAATGATCTCAAGAAGACAACTGCTATATTTCTCAGCCCTGCTTTTCTGCTGCTACCCTATTGCTAACCTGAAATCGTTAGCGCTGGCGAATAATAAAAAAAAAGATCAGCTATACCCGTTGACCATTGAGATTCTTAAAGAAGCTTATTGGGCAGAGAGGATCGCAAACAGACATTATGATGAATATTGTCGAAAAGCTCTCTTAGACAATTACCCAAACATTGCATATCTTTTTTCTGCATTATCGATTTCAGAAAAAATTCATGCCGACAACTATCAGAAATTAATTTTCTCTTTGGGCTCAAAGATAGAAAAAAAAGAGATCCGCGTCTCGCTTGCGGCAACCAAAAAGAACCTAAACATCGCGGCGCTTAGAGAGCTGGAAAAAATAAACATCTTTTATCCTAAAGTTTTTAAAGAGTTATCCTCCGAAT
>JANTGZ010000106.1 GCA_024762675.1 Thermodesulfobacteriota bacterium
CAGGTTTTGGGCGCCTCGCATCTGAACATTTTACTTAGCCATCACGAAATTTTATGAGTTTATAAATTTGTTAGGAAAGAAGAATATGAAAGTAGCAATTGTCGGTGCCGGGGGGCTTGGGGCCTCATTCGGGGCTCATCTTTTTGAAGCCGGGGTTGATGTTACCCTGATTGAGATCGATCGTCGCCGGGTTGAAAAGATTGCCGAAGAAGGTCTCTATATGCTTATGCCGGATGGTAGTGAGCGTCACTGTAGGATCAAGATTACAGACGACCCTGCATCAGTTGGTGTGGTTGACCTGGTCCAGATTTCGGTTAAGGGATATCATACTGAGTCTGCGGCCGAAAGTTGTCTTCCTATGGTCGGTCCTGAGACCTATGTCCTTTCGGTTCAGAACGGCCTGGGCAATCTCCGCCAGATAGCTAAACATATCCCGGAAACTCAGATTTTAGGTGGGGTGACGGCCTTAAGTGCCATGCCTTTAGGGTTGAATCGGGTGAAATTTAATGGTGGTATCGGCGGAATCCGTTTCGGTCGTTGCGACGGTCTGGCAGATGCCCGCCTCGAAGAGATTGCCAAAGTCATGTCGGGGGCTGGTCTGGAGACTCATCTTCTCGAAGGCGATATCCGGATTCCGATCTGGCGCAAACTGTTGGCTAATGCCGGCAACTGTGTTGCTGCGATCAGCGGTTTTACCGGAAATCAGTTGATGGCCTGTCCTGAAACCAGTGAATTGACCGCTCTTTTAGCGAATGAGACGGCCGCTGTCGCCCGTTCTGAGGGCCTCGATTTCGCTGAACTTGAAAACGCCGGTGATTATGTTCTGACCAAGTGCCTGCCGGGGGTCAAGGATAATAAGATATCTATGCTCCAGGATGTTGAAGCTAATCGTCGGACCGAGATTGATACTTTAAATGCCGAGATTGCCCGAGTTGGAGAGGCCAATGGCGTCCCGACCCCTTATAGTAAAGTCATGACTCTGCTGATCAAAGCTCGCGAACAGCAAATGTTGTGGGGCATGGAAAATAAGTGAACCAATAAATAACAGATAAATTTTTTGACGATGAGGAGGTTTTATGTTTACTAAAGCTTATATCCCGTATGGTGGTTATTTTTCTTCTCCATTTGCCCGCTGGCAGGGTAGCTTGGCGAATGAGAACGGCATTGAACTGGCGGCGGCCACGGCCAAGCGCTGGCTTGCCGAAAAAGAGATAGATGCCGGGCTTTTTGAGTATCTCTTTTTCGGTTTTACGATTCCCCAGAATCATGGTTTCTACGGCAGCCCTTGGGCTGCGGCGATGATGGGAGCCGATAGGATTCCCGGTTGTATTATCAGTCAGGCCTGTTCGACTTCGACTACCTGTGTCTATCAGGCGGCTCTTGGTATCGAAATGGGTGACTACAGTAAAGCTTTTACCCTGATGTCTGACCGTTGCTCCAACGGTCCTCATTTGGCTTGGCCCAATCCCAAAGGACCGGGCGGTCAGCTTGAGACTGAGAACTGGTTGATGGATAACTTCGGCAACGATCCCTGGGCAAAAAATGCGATGATCGAAACCGCAGAAAATGTTGCCAGGGAGGGTGGTATTACCCGGCAGGAGTGCGATGATCTGGCGCTGCGCCGTTATGAACAGTATCAGGATGCTTTAGCTGACGATCGGGCCTTTCAGAAACGCTATATGTTTCCGATTGAGCTTAAAATCAGCAAACGGAAAACTATAACGTTTAGTGAGGATGAAGGGGTTGCTCCGACGACTGCCGAAGGGCTTGCCGGACTGCGGCCGGTTCTGCCCGAAGGAGTCCACAGTTTTGGTTCCCAGACTCACCCGGCGGATGGCAACTGCGGCCTGATCGTAACCGATCAGCAGACCGCTAAAGAGTTAAGTAGTGATTCAGGTGTCGAAGTCCAGGTTCTCTCATATGGTTTCTACCGTGAGAAAAAAGGCTATATGGCAGCTGCCGTTGTTCCCGCAGCTGAGAAGGCTTTACAGAAAGCCGGAATTGGCATTAAGGATGTTAAAGCCATTAAAACCCATAATCCGTTTGCGGTCAACGATCTCTATTTTGCCAAGGAGCTCGGCATTGATGCCCACTCCTTTAATAACTACGGCAGTTCCCTGATCTTTGGTCACCCTCAGGGGCCGACCGCCGGACGCTGTATGATTGAGATGATTGAAGAGCTTGCCCAAAATGGTGGCGGTTATGGACTTTTTGCCGGCTGTGCGGCTGGTGATACGGCCGCAGCTCTGGTTCTGAAAGTGACTTGTTAGTTGTTTAATTAAAGAATAAAGAGGTTTGAAATTATGAGTGAGAAAAAAGCGATCCTGTCTGGTAACGAGGCGATTGCCCGGGGTGTCTGGGAGGCCGGTGTTCGTCTGGCTTCTGCCTATCCCGGTACGCCCTCAACCGAGATTCTGGAAAATGTAAAAAACTATAAAGATATCTACTCTGAGTGGGCTCCGAACGAGAAAGTCGCCTTGGAAGTCGGTATCGGTTCTTCGATTGCCGGGGCTCGGACTCTGGTGACAATGAAACATGTCGGGATCAATGTTGCGGCCGATCCCCTCTTCACCTTCTCCTACACCGGGGTTAATGGCGGGTTGATCCTGGTCAGTGCCGACGATCCGGCCATGCACAGTTCCCAGAACGAGCAGGATAATCGAAACTATGGCCGTTTTGCAAAAGTTCCGGTGATTGAACCGAGTGACAGTCAGGAGTGTAAAGATTTCGTTGCGACCGCTTTGGAACTTAGTGAGGAATTTGATACTCCGGTTATCTATCGGACTACGACTCGGACTTCGCACTCGAAGAGCATTGTTACTTTAGGTGAGCGCACCGAGCAGCCGGGCAAGGTTGAGCTTATTAAAGATATGCCCAAATATACGATGTTGCCGGTCAGTGCCAAAAAGCGCCATCCGTTGGTCGAAGAGCGTATTGTCAAACTTAAAGAGTATGCCGAGACCACACCGCTAAATCGGGTTGAGATGCATGATACCAAAATTGGGGTTATCACTAATGGTATAAGTTATCAATATGTCCGGGAAGCTCTACCTGAAGCTTCAATCTTGAAATTGGGTCTTACCTATCCTCTGCCGGAAAATAAGATCAAGGAGTTTGCAGGCAAGGTTGACAAACTTATGATTGTTGAAGAAGGTGATCCCTTCTTTGAAGATCAGATCAAGGTGATGGGAGTTAAGGTTGATCACGGTAAAGATCTTTTTCCGTTGCTTGGAGAACTCAGTGCCGCTTTCATCAAAGCCCAGGTTAGCGGGGTTGCCACTGAACTTAAGGATGCCGCCGTCGATCTGCCTGGCCGCCCGCCGGCGTTCTGCCCCGGATGTTCACATCGTGGTATCTTTACAATTCTTAAAAAACTCAAAGTCTTTGTCTCTGGTGATATCGGCTGTTATACTCTGGGGGCCCTGCCGCCGATGTCTGCAATGCACGCCTGTGTCTGTATGGGAGCAAGCATCAGTATGGGCCATGGTATGGCGAAGGTTGTTGAAAACAGCGATGATATGAGCCAGAAGGTAGTTTCTGTCATTGGCGATTCAACTTTCTTCCACTCTGGTATGACGAGCCTGCTTAACTGTATCTACAATAAGAGTAATTCGGTTGCCATGATTCTCGATAATCGGACGACCGGTATGACCGGCGGCCAGGAGAACCCGGGTTCAGGTCGGACCTTGAGCGGTGAAGAGGCAATTACTGCCGATATTCCGGCTCTGGTCAAAGCTTTCGGCATCAAAAATGTTGTCAAGATCGATCCTTACAATCTCGTCGATATCGAAGAGAAGATGAAAGTCGCTCTAGCTTCCGATGAGATGACCGTGGTCGTGGTTGAGGCTCCCTGTGTTTTACGCTATCGTATCAGTCATCCACCGTTGAAGGTTGATGCGGAAAAGTGTACCGCTTGTAAACGTTGTCTGACTGTCAGCTGTAACGCCCTCTCCCTCGAAGAGAAAGGTGATGACAGCTTTGTGGTGATTGATCCCAATATGTGTGCCGGTTGTGGAGTCTGTGCCCAAGTCTGTAAATTCGATGCGATTGGAGAATAATTAATGGAAACGACAAATATTTTGTTGGCCGGAGTAGGTGGCCAGGGGGTCCTGCTGGCGAGCCAGATCTTTACCTCCGTGGCGATTGAAGCCGACCTGGATGTTAAACAGAGTGAAGTTCATGGTATGTCGCAACGCGGTGGCAGCGTCACCAGTCATGTGCGTTTTGGGGACAAAGTCTACTCGCCGACTATCGATCCGGGTGAGGCTGATTTTTTGATCGGTTTTGAGCGTCTCGAAACCTTGCGTAACGTCCATTGTTTAAGACCCGGTGGGACAATCATCTATAACAGCATGCGTATTAATCCCAGTACTGTGGCTGCCGGGGTGGCGGAATATCCGGACGAAATAGCTGCTAAAATAGCTGCTTTCGGAGAAAAAACCTTTCAGGTTGATGGTTTGGGTCTGGGGCAGGAGGCTGGAAATCCGCGCTCCGCCAACGTCGTGATGGTCGGGGCTGTTTCAAGTTTTCTTCCCCTGCCTGAAAGCCTCTGGGAGGAGAAGATTCGCGAGCTTCTACCCCCTAAACTGGTTGATCTTAATCTCAAAGCTTTTCATTTAGGCCGCGAGGCCGTATAAGAAAAATAGATCTTTCCGGTAAAAGTAATATCTTCCGATTGAAGGGGGCGTTTCGCGCCCCCTTTCCCTTTTGGGGGAGCAGGGAAATAGGGGGCGTTTCCGGCGCCCCTTTTTTATTTTAAATTTAAAAACGAGCTTGTCTTTTATCAATAAAGTCACTATCTTTCCCTGAACCCTGAACCCTGAACCCTGAACCCTGAACCCTGAACTGTTGTACATGAACTATCCAAACACCAAACAGGTTCTAACGGCTCTGCATCAAATCAGTCGTCTGACTATGACCGGGATGAGTCGTGAAGAGTTCGCCCGAACGATTCTTGAGACGGTGACCGGAGCTCTCTGTTACGATCGAGTGGCCCTCTATCTTCTGCGAGAGGGGACCGGCATGCTTGAGGGGGTGATCAATGTTGGTTGCCAGGTCAGTGTCAAGGGGTTGAAATATGATATTAGTAGAGACCACTGTGTTGAAACCCGGGTTGTTCGTACGGGTGAGATTATTCGTATTCGTGAGGGGCTCGATCAATCTTTTTTTACGCCGCTCGATCAGCGGCGTAATGCAGCTTTAAAACGTAGCAACTGCGTGCTGGTGCCGGTGATTACTGAACGCGGGATTGTCGGGACTATGTTGGCGGATCGCAGTTTTCGTCAGGAAGAGATCAGTGATGATGATATTGAGATCCTCGAAATTTTCTGTAATCAGATCGGGATCGGGGTTGATAATCGTCGTCTGAATACTCATAATCAACGCCGGATAGATGAACTTATAGAGCTCCAGTTGATCTCCCGGCAGATGAGTGAAGCGGCTGATATGGCCGAACTGCAGCAACTTATCGTCTCTCGCGGAGCGGAGTTAGGGGCCGCTCAGGCTGGCTGGCTGTTGCTTAATCGAGGGCCGGGAGACAAACTGGTACCGGTTGCCGCTTTTGGGGCATTGCCGGAAGAGTGTTGGAATCTCGATATAAAGAGTCAGTTGAGAGAGTCTTTAGGTAGCAATCAAGCCCTTTTCCGATCTTCAATAAGGCTCTATTCGGGCGGCGAAAATCGGCCTGTTGGAGTGTTGAGTCTGCCGCTTTTGCTCGGCAAGCGCGAGCAAGGCCTTCTTCTTTTGCTCTATCGTGAGGTTGCAGCACCGGCTGAGCTCAATATAGATCTTTTGAAAGTCTTTGCTACTCAGGCTGATAAAGCGATGGAGAGTCTTATTTTTAATCGTACCCTGATTGAAGATCGAGATTTTCGCGAAAGTATTCTGCGGAGCTCTCCGAACGCTATCATAACTTTAGATAGTGCCCTTTGTATCACCTCGCATAACCGTTCCTGTGAGAAAATTTTTGCTTCTTTGAATCCCGATTGGCGGGGCAGTATCTTTGCCCTTTTAGATTCACCACCCTTTCGTCGGGCTTTGGCACAAGTGGGAGCGCGTCAGCAGTCTTTAGCTCAGCTCGAGATGTGTCAATCTTTTGCCGACCCCTGTGGTAGTTGCAGCTCTGAGGCCCAGGAGAAGATCTTTTCGGTAAGCGTGACTGCACTCGGTGGGTCTCTCAATATCGATCGAGGCCTGCTGGTTTTAGTCCAGGACCAAACTGAAAAACGGAAAACCGACCAGGACGTAGAACGCATGCGGCGCTTGGCGTCGATCGGACAGCTTGCGGCCGGAATCGCCCATGAGATTCGTAATCCGCTGACCGGTATGAATATCTCACTCGATATCATCAGTAATGAGTTGACGGATCGGCCGCATGCCGGTAAACTGGTCTCCGGGGTTGTCGAGGAGCTCGATCGACTAGAAAACATCGTCTCCTCGATGTTGGAGTTCTCCCGGGCTGGAATTCTGGATCGAACCTGGGTTAATGTAACTGAGATTCTTAACGGCTGGTTTCCGATCTTTCAAGAGCAGTCACGACGTTTGCATGTCGAAGTCTCTTTGCGGATTCGCGAGGGTACTCTGCCGGCGGTCTATGGCGATCGCGAGAAACTTAAACAGGTGGTCATCAATCTTGGTCTTAACGCGCTTGATGCTGCACAAGAGGGTGGTGGCAACGTTACCGTTGCCCTCGATTTGGGGGTTCCCCGCGGTGGCGGTTTTGCGGCTGAACTTGAAGTTCAAGTCGAACGCCCCTGGCTCTGGCTTCGGATTAGCGATGATGGCCCGGGCATGAGCCGGCACATAATCGAAAAAATCTATGATCCATTCTTTACCACCAAAAACCGGGGCACCGGGCTTGGTTTGTCTATCGTTCACAGTATTATAAAAGAGCATGGCGGGCGACTTGAGGTCGAGAGTGACCCCGGACGCGGCTCTACCTTTGCTGTCGGTTTGCCGGCCGGCGAAGCCCAACCTCGTTACCAGAGAGTAGAAGATGTCCAATCGTATACTTATAATTGATGATGAAAAACTGATCCGTGAATCTTTAACCCATCTTTTGACCGGGGCTGGGTATCGGGTCGAGGTTGCCGGCCGGGTAGCTGACGCCAGAATCTTGATCGCAAAAGAGATCTATGACCTTATCCTGATCGATCTGAGGCTGCCCGACGGCAGTGGGATTGATCTTTTGCGCCACATTCATGAACGGGCCGATTATGCGCCTTTGTGTATTATGATGACCGCCTACGGCTCGGTTGATACTGCCGTTGAGGCGATGAAATACGGAGCTTATGACTATATCAACAAGCCCTTCAAATCACAGGAGATCCTGCTGATCGTTAAACTTGCTTTAGAAACCGGCAAGTTAAAGCGCGAGGTCCGTGATATCGTTAAGTCTCATTCCGAAATGAGCGATATTATATCGGTTGACCCGGCTATGCAACGGGTTTTAGATATGGTGCGCAAGGTTGCTCGCAATCGCGATGTCTCGGTCCTGATACAGGGAGAGAGTGGAACCGGCAAAGAGTTGGTTGCTAAGGCGATTCACTATATGAGTGAACGCTCGGCCAAACCTTTTGTCAGTATCAACTGTGCTTCGATTCCCGGTAATCTTTTGGAAAGTGAACTCTTCGGCTATGAACGCGGCGCTTTTACCGATGCCAAAAGCCGTAAACTTGGGCTTTTGGAAAAAGGTGACGGCGGTACCGTCTTTCTCGATGAGATCGGAGACATGGAAGCCCCTCTTCAGGCTAAACTCTTGAGGGTTTTGGAAGAGAATAAGTTCAGGCGCCTGGGCAGCGTTGATGATATAGAGATCGATGCCCGTTTCGTCTCCGCGACCAACCAGTCATTGGAAAAACTGATCGAAGAGGGTAAGTTTCGTGAAGATCTTTACTATCGTCTTAAGGTTATAAATATAGTAGTACCGCCGCTTCGCGAACGCCGTCAAGATATCGAGGTTCTGCTTAAATACTTTTTTGAGCACTTTAACCGAAAGCTCAAAAAAAATGTCAGTGAGATCTCCCCCGGGGCTTTGGAACTGTTGCAGAAATATCAGTGGCGTGGTAATGTTCGGGAACTCAAAAACATGGTTGAGAGGATTATGATCCTTGAAGATTCCAAGATCATCACGGAAGAGCATCTGCCTCTGGAAGTTCTCTCCGCCAGCCGAGATAAGAATCAGTTCAGTCTGGCCCTGCCGCGCGAATACGATTTTCGTCAAGGTGTGGATTTTAATGGACTCGTCAAGTCGTTCTCCAGCTATCTGATCGAAGAGGCGATGAAAGTCGCCGGTGGCAATAAGGCCAAAACCGCTCGTCTCCTCAGCATGGATCGCGGTACCCTGCGCTATCAGATAAAAAAACTAGAAGTCGCCGGAGGTGCAGGAGATGACTTCGACGAAGAGTAGTTGTTTTCAGTTCAAGGTTCAACGTTCAGGGTTCAAAGTTTGATTTGTTTTTAAA
>JANTGZ010000107.1 GCA_024762675.1 Thermodesulfobacteriota bacterium
CCATTCTAAAAGCACCAAAATTGCCCTGCCATTCCAATCGTCAGCCCCGAATTCAACCTGTCAGCCCCGCGCTTAACCAGTCATCCCCACGCTTAACCTGTCATCCCCACGCTTAACCTGTCATCCCCGCGCAGGCGGGGATCCATACCCCTTAATAACCATTGGATTCCCGCCTGCGCGGGAATGACGGAAAAGAAAGCGGCATAACGGAAAAGAAAGCGGCATAACGCAGAAAAAAAATAAGTTGCCAGGTTCTGGATTAGTCTCGATATTCTTATTTATACGGCAGACGGACAGAAAAAGTTGACCCCTTACCGGGTGTCGATGCAACGCTGACCTCTCCGTTTAAGAGAAAGAGGGCTTTTTGTACAATCGAAAGTCCGATTCCGGTTCCGGGATAGGTCTCCTGGGCGTGCAGTCTTTGGAAGACGTTGAAAATTCTTTCAAACTGGTCTTCGGAAATGCCGATGCCATTGTCGCTAACCGTGATAATCAGGTCGTTATTCTCATCAACACAACCCACTTCAACACATGGCGAAGTTCCCGGTTTGACAAAGGTCAGAGCATTGTTGATCAGGTTGGCAAAGACCTGATGCAAAAGACTGGCGTTGGCTTTAATCGTGGGCAATTCCGGTGAGACAGTTATCTGCGCCTGCCTCTCTTTAATACGGTGATCAAGACTGCTGACTATCTTATCAAATAACTCTGAAAGATTGACATTTTCATAGCTGATTGAACCTTTGCCCAGGCGGGAGTAGGCAAGCAGCTCATCGATCAGCTCCCCCATCTGGTTGCCGGCTTTAATGATATTGTCCAGATAGTGCACCGCTTTTTCCGGCAGTTCCTGGCGAAAACGACGGTCAAGGATCTCGGCAAACCCGGTTATGGCCCGTAAAGGGGCTCTTAAGTCATGAGATACCGAATAGGAAAAGCTCTCGAGCTCTTTATTTGCCGCCTGAAGCTGGGAGATAAGTTGACGATGCTTTTTTTCACTGGCCCGAAGTTTCGCTTCGATGCGGCTGCGCTCGATGGCGTGACGAATAGCGCGGCGCAGGGTGTCGGCGTCAAAATTCATCTTGACCAGATACTCCTGGGCCCCATGGCGCACCGCTTCAAGTCCGGCAAGCTCGTCATCAAGCTTAGTCAAGACCACAACCACCATATGAGGGGCCCGCTCGAAGAGCTTCTCCATGGTCCTTAAACCCTTGGTCTCCGGCAGGAAGAGATCAAGGAGGACGACATCGAAAGAACCTGAGGAGAGAAGCCGCAGGCCGGATGCCAGGCGGTCGGCCCGGGTTACCTCATATCGGGTCTCTTCATGGCTCTCAAGCATGCCCGCTATGAGCTCATAGTCTGCAGTTGTGTCCTCAATCAGCAATACCTTTACTAAGCTATCGATATCCCCATTCATTTGGACAACCCTTTCAGGGTACCTCGAAAAATTGCCCTTTTGCCCAATTACTGCGTTAGGTGCAAATTTTAATCCTCAAAATACTCAATGTATTCCTCCGGTTAAAATATTCACCTGCCTTGGACTTGAACAAAAGTTCAAATTTTTCGAGACACCCTTTAAACAAAAAATCTCAATCGATTGTAATTTTTTATTTTACATTCCTGCAAATCCAGCTTATACGTATAATCTGCAGGGTATAAAAGTAACATTGCCACCATAAGCCGTATTTGTCAATTATATTCATAGTCAATCCATTTTGCTGGATTCGAAAGAGGTCAAAGAGGTCGTCATACCCGCGAAAGCGGGTATCCAACATATGCCTAATCACTAGGAATCTATGGATTCCCGCCTGCGCGGGAATGACAGTTGAAATTCGGGTATGACGGTTGAAATCCGAGTATAACGACTTCTTTACGAGACCATCAAAAATTACCTGCACGAATTCAAATACAGAGAGGTAGCCGGCATGTCTGATCTGATCAACGTCCTTTTGATCGATGACAACCCTTTTGATCGCGAGCTGGTCAGGGAAACATTGATAGTTGACAATAGCGAATTCAAGCTTATTGAGGTTGCCAGCCGTCCTGAACTTGAAAAGATACTTGAAACATCTGAGGTAGATATTGTTCTCACCGATTATAATATCCTTGAATATAGCGGTCTCGAAATAACTGATCTGATCTTTTCCGCCTACCCCGGCCTGCCGGTGATCATGCTTACCGGTACCGGTTCCGAAGAGGTCGCGGTTGAAGCCTTAAAGCGCGGGGTCAGCGACTATGTAGTCAAAACCCCCTCTCATATCAAAAGACTGCCTTTAACGATTTCCAAGGTTCTGGCGCTTAAAAAACTTCGCAGGGAAAAAGAAGAGGCTACAAAACGAGAACTCGCAGCCAAAGGGACCTGGGAAAGAACGTTTAATACGATTGGCGACCCGATACTGATCTTAAATCCAGACTTGACGATCAAGCAGTATAATAGCACCGCGGCCAAGCTGAGCGACTCCCCTGAAGAACTTTTAGGTAAACATTGTTACGAGCTCTTTGCTGACATTAAAGATATTTGCCCCGGTTGCCGGATAAAGAATGGCACGTCACTCCAGGCCCCCATGCACTTTGAGGTAACCCATTCTTTAAAAAAAAGAACATTCCAGGTAAATCTTTTTCCGCTCTTTGATGCCGAGAACAAGATTATTGAAATCGTCCACTGCGCCAAAGATGTTACTGAGCAGAAAATCCTTTCCGAACAGCTTTTTCAGTCCCAAAAGATGGAGTCTATCGGTAAACTTGCCGGCGGCATCGCCCATGATTTCAACAACATCCTTACGGTCATCAATATCCATGCCGAAGTCGCCCTGATGGAGCTCGAAAAGGAGAGTGAACTCTGGGTAGATGTTGATGAGATTCGCAAAGCCGGTGAACGGGCCGCTAATCTCACCCGTCAACTGCTGGCCTTCAGCCGCAAACAGATGATCATGCCCCGAGCCCTCAATATAAACCATTTAATTAGCAACATGGAGAAAATGTTAGGGCGGCTGATCAGTGAAGATATCAAGCTGGAATTTAACCTGGGAAAAAAGGTCGGCAAAATCCATGCTGATCCCAGCCAACTCGATCAAATTATTATGAACCTGGTGGTCAACGCCCGGGATGCAATAAAAAACCGACCTGAAACCTCTAAAAAAAGCATCACAATCTCCACCTCTGAAGTTTTCCTGGATAAGAACTATGTTGCAGAAAATCTCGGCAGCTCCTGCGGCCGGCACTTAAAGCTCCAGGTCGAGGATAGCGGTTGCGGTATGACCCGGGAGGTGCAACGACAGGTCTTTGAACCCTTCTTCACCACCAAGGAGATTGGCCAGGGCACCGGCTTAGGTCTGGCAACCGTCTACGGTATCGTCAAACAAAACCAGGGCAGTATAAATGTTTACAGCAAACCGGGAAGAGGAACCACTTTTAAAATCTACTGGCCGGTTATGCAGGAAGAGGAAGCTGAGACGACTGAGAATCAAGAGCTGACAACAACAATCGGTGGCAGTGAGGTGATCTTGCTGGCTGAAGATAGTGACCAGCTCAGGAAAATAAGCTGCCGCCGGTTGCGGGAGGCAGGTTATACAGTTATTGAAGCATCTCATGGGAAAGAGGCTCTGGACAAAATTAAGAACTATCCGGACAAGATCGACCTCCTCTTTAGCGATGTCATAATGCCGATTATGGGCGGTAAAGAGCTAAGTGAAAAAATCAGAGTTATCTACCCCGATATAGCGATCCTCTTTACCTCCGGTTATACGGATAAAAGTATCCAGCAAGGACTTTTAACCTCAGAAAATGAGAGTTTTATCAATAAACCCTACTCGACTAATGAGATTTTGATAAATATCCGCCGTCTGCTGGATAGCAAGGCATAATGAAATATCAAGAAAATGAGATAGCTTCAAGTCCGGGCACTTTCTCAAACTCTTGCAGATTTGCTGTTAACAGCGCACAATTATGAACTATTGCAGTTGCGGCAATGATTAGATCATGAGCTCCAATCAGTTGCCCTTTTTTACTTAGCTGTGCAAACAGTCCTGCGTGAACCCTGGCTTCTTCGGCATAAAATCCCAAAACCGGCAATCTGCAGTGATCCGCTGAGAACGCCGCTCTCTTTTTCGACCGGCAAACTGTCGCCATCACCCGGGTCATCTCTTTCAGGGCGGCCAGTGACCGGGCCGCACCGTACTCCTGAAAAAAACCGATCAGGGCATTGATCAAAACGATAACGATAATTATCAGAGAGTCGGCATACTCCCCGATAGCCAAAGCGAAAGCCACGGCAAAAAGCAGAATATAGATGATAAAGCTTTTAAATTGATCAAAAAAGATCACTAAGGGGTGCGGCGGCGGAACCTCGCGCAGACGGTTGGGTCCATAACTTTTTAAACGCTGCTCAGCCTCAGATTGACTCAATCCTTCCTTGTCACAGGCAAGGCTTGAGAATAACTCTTTAAGAGATTGTTGATAGTAAGGCATCATGAGCAAAAAACCTTTATCTCTCGTTCAACTGCAGATTGAACGAGAGATAGATAGGGTGCAGTTTTTGTCGCGACAGCGGCCAATTGGACAAAAAACTTGACAACCCCAAAAAGACGTATTAAATTACAATAAATAATACGTACTAAAAGAAGAGCTAGACGTAACTATTTATTCTCGATCCGGAGCCTTATCATGAATTCAAAACTCACCTTAAAAATGGATGATACCGTAATTGAATCAGCAAAGTTGTTCGCTCGTGCTCACCATACATCCCTCTCAAAATTGGCAGAGACATATTTCAAAACAATTACTCGTGAAGCGACACCTCGAAAAAAAGTTAAAGGTGTTGTTGGTGAACTTGCAGGTCTGTTGAAAAACAAAGATATAGTTCCAGATAAAAACGACTATATCGATTATTTAGAAGATAAATATAGATGAAAAAAGAAAAAGTTTTTCTCGATGCCGATGTGATTCTTGATCTGCTAACAGAACGAGAGCCTCATTTTGTACCGGCGCTTGAATTATTCCTGCTAATCCAGGAGAGATAAGTATCGGCATATACATCACCGGTTATTATTGCAAATACATTCTACATACTTAACCGTCATTTAGACAAGAAAAAGGCAGTACAATCTCTCATTAAACTCCGCTCACTTGTTAAAGTGCTCAACTGCGGAGACCGCATAATTGACCTGGCTCTATCTTCTGATTTTACAGACTTTGAAGACTCCATTCAATACTACACTGCTCTGGAGAATAATATAGATACCCTTATCACACGAAACGTGAAAGATTACAAAAACGCAAACATCAATATTTTAACTCCTCTTGAGTACATCAAAAGCAGAGAGTAAAATCAGTGATCACTTAACAGTTGGCCGAATATTTACAATCAGGGAGTACGCCCTGAACCCTGCGGAGAACGCAAAAAAAGCGTGAGCAATACCCCTGATGCAGTCAAACCGGCACAGAGCCCGAAAGCGGTATTGAAGGAGCCGGTGAGATCGGCCAGATAACCCGCCAGAGCCGGCCCGACAATCTGTCCGCCACCAAAAAAAAGGGTGATAAAAGCGAAAGATTTGGCGGCCTGGGCGGGTCCCATGTAGTCGCCGACGGCGGCCGACATGATGGTCGGTAAACTCCAGACCGAAACCCCGAAGATAAAGACAGAGAGATAGAGAAATAGGTTGGGCAGATCGGTCGCTACCAGAGCGTAGGCTATGGTAAAGAGCGAATAGGCGATTATGATCCCCTTTTTGCGACCGAGATGATCTGAGATCCAGCCAAAGAGAGGTCCGGAAAAAATCCCTAAAAAACCGACCGCAGCCCAGAAACTACCAGCCACTCCCTCACCAAAACCGCGCTCATTGACCATGGAAACCACAATGAAGGTAGCATAGACAACATAAGTACTGCCAAAAATCGCGTAGATCAGACCGAGATGAATCAAAGTGCCGCGATGAGACTTAGGCTTTCCCTTTTCAGATATGCCATCCTCGACCACTGGTGATGAGGCCGGGGCCTTGCCCAAAGGTGAGATCTTTTTCTCAGCCGGCTCATTCCGCAACAGAGAATAGGCAACAATCGCAATTACAGCCGAAATCAACCCCATAATCAACCAGCCCGAACGCCATCCTTCGGCCCCTAATGATCGATTTATGAAAGGGACAAAAAAACCGGCAAAAACAATCGCCAGACCATTTCCTGAGAGCATGATGCCGGCGGCTTTCCCCCGCGTACTTTTGAGAAACCAGTGAGAAACCAGACCCATCATCGGGACATTGGCGAGGCCGCTGCCGACTCCGGTTAAAAAATAGAGGATTTGCACAGCAATAACGGTTTCAAGCCAACTGATAGTGACCATTGTCCCGGCGACCAGCAGGAGACCAAAAGCAATAGTCCGCCGCGCCCCTAGACGTTTGCTGACAGAACCGGCGAGAGCTACCGCCAGCATATAACCAACAAAGTTACAGGTGCCGATAAGGCCCATTTGGGAATTGGAAAGATTAAGCGTGACGCTCATTGAAGGCAGGAGCATCCCTAAAGAGAAACGCCCCAGACCCAGGCATGAAAAAAGTACGGCGGCCCCGGTTAAAGAGACGATCCAGGCGTAATGCAGTTTTGTAGAGTTGCTGCTATAATCAGATGACATCGTAATCGAGACCTTCTCCTTAACCCGGCCTGGCCGAAACCAAATTGCTTGCAACTAATCAAAAGCCGCCGCTAAAAGGGTTTGCGTGTAGTTATGCTTAGGATTTTTAAATAACTCTTCTGCCGGCCCCTCTTCGACTATCCGGCCCTGATGGAGGACCATGACCCGATGACAGAGAGATTTGACAACCTTCAGATCATGGGAGATAAAAAGATATGAGAGATTATGCTTTACCTGCAGCTCACGCAAAAGATCGAGAACCTGGGCCTGGACGGAGCGGTCAAGCGAAGAGGTGGGTTCATCGAGGACAATCAGTTGCGGTTTTAGGACCAGAGCACGGGCGATAGCGATGCGTTGGCGTTGACCACCGGAAAATTCATGAGGATAACGCCGCATGAAGGACTCTTCCAGACCAACCTCTTTAAGAGCTTCGGCCACCATAAGATGCCGTACGGCAACCGTCCCGATACGGTGCAGATGTAATCCTTCGCCGACTATCTGTTCCACAGTCATGCGTGGACTTAAGCTTGCAAAAGGGTCCTGAAAGACCACTTGGAAATAACGTCGCAAAGGACGCAGACCCCGAAAGCCGGGAGCTGAAATCTCCCACCCGGCAAAAGAGATCCTGCCCTCGGCCTGCAACAGCCGCAACAGGGCAAAACCTAAAGTCGATTTACCCGAACCGCTTTCACCGACAACCCCTAAACTTTCACCGGGACGAATCGACAGAGAAACGCCGTCAACGGCCTTGACATAGTCACAGGTGCGCTGAAAAAAACCTTTTTTGATCGGAAACCAGACCTTTAAGTCATCAGCTTTAAGCAGGGGAGACCCCTTAAGCTTGCAAGGAATCGGCCGGCCTGAGGGTTCGGCATTCAGTAGCTTTTTTGTATAGGAGTGACCTGGATGAGAAAAGATCTGCCGACATCGAGCAGCTTCGACAATCCGGCCATTGGTCATAACCGCAACTCGATCAGCGTGATGTCGAACAATGCCAAGATCATGGGTTATCAGAAGGATGGCCATGTTTAAGCGCTTTTTCAGGGCACTCAAAAGATCAAGCACCTGAGCCTGAACCGTTACATCAAGGGCGGTCGTCGGCTCATCTGCGATCAACAGATCGGGCTCATTGGCAAGCGCCATGGCAATCATCACCCGCTGCCTCTGGCCGCCGGAGAGTTCATGCGGGTAAGCATCAAGGCGCCGCCCGGCATCTTCTATGCCGACCATCTCGAGAAGCTCTTGGGAGACGACGCGCAGCTCCTCCCTCCGCCCTCCCCCACGATGCAGTCGCAAACTTTCACTGATCTGGCGGACAACCGTATGCAAGGGGTTTAATGAGGTCATCGGCTCCTGGAAAATCATACCGATACGACCACCGCGCAAGCTCTGCATCTTTTTTTCCGGCAGCTTAAGAACATCCTCACCGACAAACAAAATCCGGCCGGCGCCCGGATGACTGGCCTCAGGATAGGGCAAAAGACGCAAAATCGAATGCGCAGTCACCGATTTCCCGGAACCACTCTCCCCGACCAGAGCCACGGTTTCACCGCGGTTTATCGTCAAATTAAGATGGTCGACCGCCAACACCCGCTCTTCTCCTGCACCAAAGGCAACAGAGAGATCTTCTATTTCAAGTAATGGTTGGTCCATAAACTAAAGAGGTAAAAAAATGGTTAAAAAAAAGTTGAAAATTGTTATTTTCTGCAAAAAAGGACTCTATCGAAAACCAAGCAAAACCGCAAATAAAATCACCAACTAAAATATAAGCAAATCAGTTGGCATCTCTTCAAGCAGGCGACAATGAAAGTTCCGGGAAAT
>JANTGZ010000108.1 GCA_024762675.1 Thermodesulfobacteriota bacterium
GCCTCGCCCCCGGAAAGAGTCACCGCCGCCTGCCCCAAAGTCATATAGCCAAGACCGACATCCTTTAATACCTCCAGCTTGCCAACTACTCTGGGAATCGCGGCAAAAAATTCAGCCGCCTGATTAATGGTCATGGCTAAAACTTCAGATATATTCGACCCTTTATAGCGGACCTCCAAAACCTCCCGGGTAAAACGCCGACCCCCGCAGGAGTCACATTTGACAAAGATATCGGGCAAAAAATGCATCTCAACCCGGGTCACACCATCCCCCTTGCAGGCTTCACAGCGACCGCCTTTGACATTAAAGCTGAATCGTCCCGGCTTATAACCCCGTATCCTGGCCTCCGGCAAACCGGCAAAAAGTTCGCGGATCGGCGTAAAGACACCAGTGTAGGTCGCCGGATTAGAGCGCGGCGTCCGCCCGATTGGGCTCTGGTCTATACTAATTACTTTATTAAGCTGATCAAGACCACTGATCTCCCGAAAAGACCCGACCGGGAAACGGTCACCGTAAAGATGATTATGGAGAGCCGGATAGAGGGTCTCATTTATCAAACTACTTTTCCCCGACCCTGAAACCCCGGTCACACAAAGCAGTAAACCAAGAGGAAATTTGACGTTAAGATCCTGAAGATTGTGCTGAGTTACCCCCTTAATGGAGATACATCGTCGCCAATCCACCAATCGCCGCTCAGGAACCTCTATCTTTTTTCTTCCCGAGAGATAAAGCCCGGTCAAGGAGTCTCCGACTGCAACCTCTTCCGGCTTCCCCTGGGCAACAACCTCTCCGCCCAGACGTCCGGCTCCGGGCCCCATATCAACAACCTGGTCGGCCGCCATAATCGTCTCCTGATCATGTTCGACAACCAGCAATGAGTTACCCAGGTCACGCAGTTTCATTAAGGCCTGAAGAAGTCGGCGATTGTCACGCTGGTGAAGACCGATACTGGGTTCGTCAAGGACATAGAGAACCCCGGTCAGACCAGAACCGATCTGGGTTGCCAGCCGGATTCGTTGCGACTCGCCGCCGGAGAGCGTGGCACTGCCCCGCTCCAGACTCAAATAGTCAAGGCCGACATCAATCAAGAACTGCAAACGCGTGGAGAGCTCACCAAGAATCCGCCGGGCCACCACCTGTTGAGCCGGCGGGAACTTGAGAGCGGTCAGAAATTCCAGGGCCTGAGGTAGCGAGTAACAGGTTAATTCATAAATATTTAATCCTGAAACTTTAACTTGCAGACTCTCCCGGTTTAAGCGACTCCCGTGACAAAGAGAGCATGGCCGTGGTGAAAGATAGCGTAGTAATTCACTGTCATGCTCACCTTCAGCCTTTCCGTAACGCCTTTTCAAACTTGGGATAACCCCTTCATATCTTCTCTCAGGAGAGTGATGATAACGTCCATCAGCAAGCAGGCCGGGTATTTTGTCGCGACCTGATCCCGCAAAAATCATCTTCTTGATCTTTTGCGAAAGCTTGGCAAAAGGAGTAGTCAACGCAAAACTGTAATAACGGGATAGCGGCTCTAAAACTTCACTGCGATAGAAAGAGAGGGACTTGCGCCAAGGGGCGATTGCTCCCTCAGCAAGGCTTAAAGATGGATCAGGAACAATCAGGTCGGGATCAAAGACCAGATCACGCCCCAGGCCGCTGCACTCAGGGCAGGCACCATGCGGGTTATTAAAGGAGAAAAGACGCGGTGAAAGCTCGGCAAAACTAATGCCGCAATCACTACATGCCAGACGGCGGGAGAAAAGCAGGCGTTCCCCGTTTACAACCTGCACCGCCACCAGATCATCAGCCTTGTCCAGCGCCAACTCCAACGAATCTACCAGGCGGCCGTGACCTTCTAAATTAACAATCAGGCGATCGACCACCAGTGAAATGTCGTGGTAGCGCTGGCGATCAAGAAGTGGCGGAGAGTCGAGACGATAAATCTCACCATCGACCTCAATACGCAAAAAGCCCTGTCTTAATAGCTCATCAAAGAGCTTATGATACTCTCCTTTACGGCGACGCACGATCGGAGCCATAATCATCAACTTGGTTCCGAGCGGCATTTTTTCAACCACATCGGCAATCTGGTCGACCGTCTGTGACGTAATCGGCTTGCCGCATTGGGCACAGTAAGCGACACCGACCCGAGCGTAGAGCAAACGCAGATAATCATAAATTTCCGTCACCGTCCCCACGGTTGAACGAGGGTTGTGAGAAACCTTTTTCTGCTCAATCGAGATCGCCGGCGAGAGTCCCGAAATCTCATCAACATCGGGTTTTTCCATAAGCTGCAGAAACTGCCTGGCGTAAGCCGACAGAGACTCGACATAGCGCCTTTGACCCTCAGCATAGACCGTATCAAAAGCCAGCGATGATTTGCCGGAACCGCTCAAACCGGTGATAACCACAAACTGATGCCTGGGAATGACCAGGCTGATATCTTTCAGGTTATGTTCCCGAGCACCTTTGATTACAATCTCTTCCACGTCATGATCTCAAATTATTATAAAAAGTTGGATTTTTCTTGAAAAATCTGAGTTATTACATTAATCTTACGAATATCTTAACCGGGGCCGCAACAATCAGTCTAAGGAGCATCCATGACAACCAGTTGTCTGCGATTTTTAACTTTTTTCTCGACCTTAACCTACTTGCTCTTCCCCTCAGCGGGGCAAACTCAAGAGACTGATTTCCGCCTCATATATATAGGTTCTCTATCAGGCTATGTCAATCTCTGCGGTTGACATAAGAAACAGGCGGGCGGTCTAGCCCGCCATAAAACAGTGATCGATCTTCTGCGTCAAGAAGTCGGCACCGGAAAGAGTTTATTCATCAACAGTGGTAACCTGACCAAAAGAACCATCAAAAATGACTTTGAAGTAAAACGCGAAGTTATTAAAACCGCTCTTAGCAGCTACGAAATTATCGGCACTGAGATCTTCGCCCCTGGAGCCCAGGAGTTGATTTACGGTCGTCAGATAATGAGTTCACTGAAAGAGAATGCCCCGAAAAGCACCATCCTCTGCGCCAACCTGGATGGGACGCCGATCCCCGGAATCGAAACTCATAAAGTTTTCACCCTCAATAACAAGAAAATACTGGTTACTGCGATCATCGATCCAAACCTTGAAAAAAAGGCGATTCACGGCCTGCAGACCAAGGATCCACTTTCAACTCTGCAAGAGATCCTCAAAATTCCGCACGATCTGGCCATTGCCGTCCTGCAATTCTCCGACGCCAAAGCCCGCCGACTCATCCGCAGCACTGCCGGTCTTGATATCGCTATCCTAGGAACCCAGCGGGGTACCATAAAGGAGAGCGAACTTGTCAATGGATGCTGGTTGGTCAAAAACAACAACCATGGCAAAACCGTCGGGTATCTGGATTGGGATTTTACTGCTGGAGCCCCGACATCCTCCAAACTAATAGAGATCAGCAAAGAGATCTATGAAGCCGACCAACAGATTGACAACCTGGTCGGTGACTATGAGGTCTGGTTGCGACAGCACTATGTTGAAGTGGAAGAAAACAAAGAGAAAACAGCCTCTGGCCTGCCGACCAAAACCCCCTATGTCGGCATCCAGACCTGCGGCACCTGCCACCCCCGAATTACAACCTCATGGCAAAGTACCAGGCATGCCCGAGCTTACGCCAGCCTGGAGAAGAAGTGCAAGGACTTCTGCCCTGACTGCCTGCCCTGCCACGTCACCGGCAGCCAGGAACATGGCAAACAGGGCTTTCGTTCACCGACTACCACCCCGACCCTCTTTAACATCCAATGCGAAGAGTGTCACGGTTCGGCCGAGGGGCATCTCAAAGACCCGAACCTCCCTTATGGCCTGAAAATAGAAGCTTCGACCTGCACTCTCTGCCATACAAGCAACACCGACCCTGAATTTTCATTTGAAGAGGATCTGAAACTAATTGCTCACTAAAAATATTTTGTTCAGTGGTCAGTGTGAAAAATCAGTTTTCCATTAAGTGCTGCAAAACAATTATAATTTTACGTATACCATTCATCCTGTTACCAAAACAAAGCCGGTAGCGCTAAATAGCTCTACCGGCTTTGTCATTGAAAATAAGTTTCATAGTCAGTCTCTGCTAAAGACTGGAAGCTGGCCCCTACACCAAGCTCTGGAAAGCCTCCTTACGGCCGGTGTATTTCTCCCGCATCTGGGGCTTCATAAGTTTGCCGGTCGGATTTCGCATTACCTGATCAAACTTGACAACCCGAGGTAGCTTATAGGTCGCCAACCGGGTTTTGCCAAACTCAAGAAGCTCTTCCGCAGTCAAAGTCCGCCCCTCTTTGAGCTGAACAATAGCCATAACCGCCTCAACCAGACGTTCGTCCGGAGTCCCGATACAGGCTACATCATCGATGTCAGGATGTTCCATCAAAGCATCTTCGATCTCAACCGGAAAAATATTTTCACCACCACTGGTAATCATATCTTTCTTGCGATCGACAATATAGTAGTAACCATCGGCATCGGTCTTCAAAAGATCGCCAGTATAGAGCCAGCCATCTTTTAGTGAATCGGCCGTCATCTCGGGATTACCAAAATATCCCTTCATCATCCGAGGGGTCTTAAAGGTCAACTCACCAACCTCCTCCGAGCCGACTTCATTGCCGGTGAAATCGACCAGCCGGGCCTCAACCCCAAAAGTCGGCTTACCGATAGAGCCAGGCCGCTCCAGAACCTCATCAGGATAGAGGTTAAAAGTACCCCCCCCCCCACCTTCGGTAATACCGTAGATATTGGAAACCCCGCAAGGCAGGATTTCTACCAAACGTTTCATAACATCAAAAGGCACCGGCTGAGCTCCGATCTCCATATATCTCCAAGCCGAAAGATCGTAATCTTCCATTTTAATGTCACCCTTATCAATAGCATTAAGAATGGCAACTGCAATCGGCACAACGAAAAGGACATCGGTCGCTTTCTCTTCAGCCAAGGCTTCGATAATCCATTTGGGGTCCTTAAGATCTCTAAGGATTGTACCGGTAGCACCAGTAGCATAAAAAGGAGCCCAAAGAAACATCGTACCACTGTGATAGAGGGGAAGAAAGAAGAGATAGTTGTCGTTCTTTTCGACAAAATAGCTCATACCATTCCCAATAGCAGTATTATTCAGGGAGTAATGGGTGTGAAGTACCGGTTTTGGTTTACCGGTAGTGCCGGAAGTAAACATCATCGCCAGGTCAGCCCCGTCTTCAACCTCGACCAGGGCTTCAGAGCTATCATCGTAAGCCGCAAGTTCACGATAATCAAGCATCCCTTCACCAATTTTATCACCAACACAAACAAAGTGTTTGACCGTCGTCAACTCTTGCCGAACCGGCTCCACAACCGGCAGAAACTCGGAACCTAAGATAAAAACTTTGGGATTGGAAACCTCAGCCGCAAACTTGATATCATTTCCGACAAAACGAAAATTGAGCGGCACCACGACGCCACCGAGCTTAATGATGGCGTAGTAACTAACCAACCATTCAAAGCTGTTGTTCTGCAGATGCATAACATAGTCACCCTGTCTAACATCTAGCTCCTTGCTCAAATAGTTGGCAACCCGGTTGATCGCTCGATTAAACTCTTTCCAGGTCAAAGTACGCCGCTCACCGGTTGCCGGTGTACGCTCAATTAGACAGATTTTTTCCGGTAGGTTACGGGCATGCAGGCAGGCATAGTTAGCATAATTCATCGTTATAACTCCTTCTCAAATAAATGGCTTGGATATAACTGGATAAAGAGATATCTCCCTTTAAAACGAAGTACTACTAGCAATAACCGTACTATATGAAAACAAAATCACCCAAACGGCCAACCGTTAGCAGCTAACTATGAAGAACTATTGAGGTAGACGCCTCTAACTGAGCACTAACTACGATAATCGGCATTAATCGAGATGTAATCATGGGTCAGGTCGGAGGTTAAGAGAGTGAATTCATCTTCACCTGATTGCAGGTCAATTTTCACCGTAAATTCGGGGCACCGCAAAACTGCCGCCCCAGCCTCTTCGCTATAGTGCGGATCACGAACCCCGCCACTGACAACCCTGACCTGATCAAAACTGATATTAACCAACTCGGGATTAATTTCGACTCCGGCATAGCCGACGGCCGCAATTATCCGCCCCCAATTCGCATCCTGGCCAAAAAAAGCGGTCTTGACCAGGGCTGAATTGGCTACCGCCCGACAAATTTTTTCGGCCGCCGCAACCCCTGACGCCCCGGTGACTGTAATCTCTACAACCTTGGTAGCTCCTTCACCATCTTTGACAATCATAAAGGCCAGATCACGCGCTATTTGCAATAGGCCGTCCTCTAAAACTTCAAGGTCAGATGATGCCGTCAAACAACAACCGGAAACCCCGTTGGCCAGTGCCAAAACCGTATCATTGGTACTCATATCGCCGTCGACACTGATCCGGTTAAAGCTTTTATCAACCACCCGCTGCAACATCGCCTGCCAGGTTTGCCGGTCAACCTCGGCATCTGTCAGGAGATAAGCGAGCATAGTCGCCATATCGGGATGAATCATGCCGGCACCTTTAGCGATCCCGGTCAAAGTTACCAGCCCCTTACTGGTCTCGACTTCAATCCCGACAATTTTTGAGACCTTATCAGTTGTCATAATAGCCT
Organism: Thermodesulfobacteriota bacterium; assembly: GCA_024762675.1. Classification (GTDB taxonomy): domain Bacteria; phylum Desulfobacterota; class Anaeroferrophillalia; order Anaeroferrophillales; family Tharpellaceae; genus Tharpella. The sequence continues at coordinate 6,641 of JANTGZ010000108.1, forward strand.
GAGCGGCAGCGTCCAAAGCTTCTTCGTTATTAAGTCCACCCTCTAAATCGGCTACCAGGGCCTCAACTCCTCTAAGAACCGTAGTCACCGGGAAAGGCTCTCCAATTACCCCGGTTGATGAGATAAAGATTTCCGAACGCGAAAGCTCCAATGCCGCCGCCAGAACCTCGGCAACCGTCAGCACATCAATCTCACCCTGATAACCGGTACAGGCATTAGCGTTGCCGCTGTTGATCAAGACTGCGCGCAGGTCGCAACCTTCAGCTATCTGTTTACGGCCATAAATAACCGGAGCAGCCGGAAAACGGTTTTTTGTGAAAACTGCAGCTGCAACCGCAGGACAAGAACTCAACAGTAACGCCAGATCAAGGACGTCGCCCGCTTTCAGGCCGCAATGAATCCCGGCAAATCGATAACCCGGACAGATTTTTATATTATCAAGCATTTTGCTACCTTATTTTCCGCAACACTTTTTGTATTTTTTACCACTGCCGCAGGGGCAGGGGTCGTTACGACCGATCTTTTTTCCGCCAACTACCGGCTTTTGTTTGCCATCCTCACTCCGACCACTTCGCGAGAGCACAACCTCTTGCTCTTTACGGGCCTGCTGATCCAGCTCCTCGACCTCCTCTTCACGGGTTACCTGAATATGGAAAAGCTGACCTATTACATCTTCTTTAATGCGCTCAACCATATTGGCGAACATCTCAAAACCCTCACGCTGATATTCGCGCAAAGGATCTTTCTGACCGTAACCACGGAGTCCAATACCTTCTTTCAGTTGATCGATGGCATAAAGATGATCTTTCCACAGGGTGTCGATGGTGTGCAAAAGGATAATTTTTTCGAGCTGGCGCAAAGTCTCTACCCCCAGATCAACTTCTCTGGCGGCATAGCTTTTCCGCACCATCTCCTGCAACTCTTCCAACAACATTCCAGGCTCATCAAGCTGGGCCAGATCCGATCCTTCTGAGAAATCGACCGCCAAACCAAATGAACGCTGCAGTCCAAGTACCAAGGAATCGAAGTCCCATTCGGCAGTATTACGGGACCCCCCGGTAGCGGCCTCAAGCATCTCTTCAACAACATCCTCGGCATACTCAACAACCAGTCCTTGAAGATTTTCGTTACCTAACACCTCACGTCGCAGAGCGTAGATGGTTTCGCGCTGCTTGTTCATGACATCATCATATTCGAGTAACTGTTTACGGATATCAAAGTTGTGACCCTCGACCCGTCGCTGGGCATTTTCGATCGCCTTGGAGATCATCTTGTGTTCGATCGGCTCACCCTCTTCAATACCCAGAGTATCCATAACCTTGGCAATGCGCTCGGAACCGAAAATCCGCATCAGGTCATCCTCCAGACTGAGATAGAAGCGAGATGAACCGGGATCCCCCTGGCGACCGGAACGACCTCTTAACTGATTATCAATCCGCCGACTCTCATGGCGTTCGGTGCCCAGAATATGCAGGCCGCCGGCCTTAAGAACCTCTTCACGTTCAGCGTCGCACTGCTGCCGGTAAATAGCCATGACCTGCTCGCGCTCATCAAGACTCATCTCATCATTCAGTTTGGCCTTGGCCAGCATCTCGGGATTGCCTCCCAACACGATGTCAGTTCCACGACCAGCCATATTGGTGGCAATGGTTACAGCCCCCTTGCGACCGGCCTGAGAGATAATCTCGGCCTCTTTCTCATGAAATTTAGCATTCAAAACTTCATGCTTGATACCTTTGCGCTTGAGAACCCTGCCTAAATGTTCCGAGTCTTCA
>JANTGZ010000109.1 GCA_024762675.1 Thermodesulfobacteriota bacterium
CTAAAAGGCAGTAGCAAAATATTTTCCGGAGGGAAAGCTTGCCTGGCTTTATCTTGAGTTTCGCCAAAAGGCTCAAAAATTCCAACCATAGGGATTTGTGGACTACTATCACAAAGCTCTCCAAGAAGCGCAGAGCTCTCTTCAGAAGTCGCAAATTCTGACTCCACAAGCATGACATCGGGCTCAAACTCGGCAACCAACCTCTTCAACTGAACTGCGTCGACAGCGACCCGGCAATCCACCATACTACCAGCCATCTCTGTCTCAATAAAGGCTGCAAGCGGATTTTTACTGCAGGCTAAAATAATTTTTGCTATCGCTTCACTCATTTTCCAAGACCGTCTAGAGTATACAAGTCATATTCTGGAATTCCTTTACCTCAAGAGTCTTTTTTTTGCAACCAGTTCGAAGATTGCCCAAACGAATCGCCAAAGTACTACTAATCTCACTCTATGGGAACAGCACTCAAACCGGCTTTCCAGGTTGTTATAGATTTATTGTCATACAGAAGAAAAGCGGTTACCGGCTGGCTTGATTCGACAACCATAGTCCCCCCCACCAAACTCTGTTGAAAAAGAGTAAAAACAGAGTCCTGCACGCTGCCGTTAGCCGGTATTATTGTTGGTACCCTGTCAACCAAAGTTCCATCGGCTCTGTAATAGCTATAACTGATACTTGCCTGGACATTGTTAGGATTACAGAGCATGGCAAAAGAGCGCCAATCGTTATCAGCTGCCAGGTGTGGGAAGAGAAATTTTTGATAGAGTGAGGTTTTAAAATCCATATCATACATTGTTTCAGTCGAATAATCTCCAATTAGAGCCAAACCCTTTAGGGGAGCGGTTGAAGATATCTTAATCCACCCCTGTGTGCCGTCGGCAGTTGCGGTGAGAAAGGCTTCCTGGCCATAAGCCGCAAAGCTCTTTAGCTCACTGCCCAAAAGGTTGCCATAAGAGTCATAGTATTCAACCTTGGCACTATTCCTCTGATTATTGTAGTTCGCTAAAGCTAAACCGGTCCAACGAGTGCTGCTCGTGGAGAAATAGGGAACATAAGTTGAATGAGTATAATCAAGAGAAGTGAGCGGTTCATGAGCCATCCAACCAGAGATTATCGGCTCAATAGTCGTGACCAGGCGACAGGCACCATTTCCTTGAGCCGATCCGTAAACCTGAATAGCTACCAAACGACGACTGCCTAGGCTTTCATTATATCTCCAGACCGGACTCCCACTCTGCCCGGCCGAGGTATCTACCCGGTGCAGCATAATACGATTACTGGTGCCCTCGTAACCAATAACTTCATCAAAATCATGCCACATATCATAACTGTTGCTTTCATTCTGAACTGCCGCAGGATAACCCGCAATATTCACAGCGCCTGGGGTGGCATCGTACTCTATCGGCATAAAGGTTGAGATTCCGGGAAACCCCTGATTAAGTTTAACCACTCCATAATCGTATTCAAAGCCACCCGAACTATCAACGTAAATGGTATTACTGGCAAGGCTGGTATCAGAAACAGTTCCGAACGGCTCGTAGATGCTCCCCCCCTGGTAGTCCTGATACTGGGCCGGGGTCACCGTCATAGAGGAGGACCACACCTGCAGATCCTGATCCCATACATTGTGAGCACAGGTCAGAACACAACCAGGAGAGATCATAACACCCGTTCCACTATAGCTCATACCAGCCACTAAAAAATCAAGATAGCAGATTGTATTCCAAGGATAATTTGTAATCGTCGTAAAAGAGGTGACCCGCTCCCGATCATCAACCGCACCCTGAACTGATTCGCGCATTACCAGCTCATCATCAACTTCGATTACACTCGTCACGCGAGGAGCCGCTTTAACCTTAGGCTCTTTAGGTCCATCGACAGCGACCTCAAGCGTCATAGCTTCTTGATAATTTCGCTGAATTCTGGAAGTCGGGTACTTCGTTTTCGGGTGCTCTGCGGGGCTGTGGCGCTCGGAAAAATTAGTTAACGGCCCAAAGGTTTGACGTTCCCACAACTTTGAACCATTCAGTAAAACCTGAGCCTCAGTAGCTGTCAATAAACGGGCCTCCGGTTTAATCATCTCTATAGCCAGGCGAATCTCCCCCTCACCATTAAAAAACTCATACTCTTTCCATTTATAGAAGGTATTCTCAATAACCTGACAGACCAGATGTTCCGCCGATTCACAATTAATACCAACCGGGCAATCGATAACCGGCATCGACTCTATAAATACCGATTTATCTACAAGATGATCATTAAGTTCAGACCACTTAACAACCTCTTTCTGCACAGCAAAAACGGGCGATTGCAAAGCAACGACCACGATCAGACACAACAGTAAGCAAACATAATTTCTAAATCTTGTATACACGGGTTTCCTCCCTTATTAAAACAATATAAAAATTACTAAAAAACCTTAAAAAAACTCTTTAATATTCACTTGTGGTTTTCATATGTGGTTTTCATAATCATTTACCGGACAGCTTCCACTTCACCAAATTTCTCCCGGTACTCCTTTAACTTATTTCGCAGGGTTCTGATACTGATCCCGAGCTGGGCGGCAGCGTGAGTTCGGTTTGAATCAACTTCGCGCAAAGTTTTGTAGATCATATAGCGCTCTACCTCTGCCAGGGTGGTGCCGGCCGGCAGAGGGAAATTTGTTATCGGATCGGAACCGGAAGCCGCTGCCCCATCGAAGTCCGAAGCGGATCCAGTCGGCAGAGGCGGCAGTTGTTCGGGATCCGGCATTTTCTCGGGATCAGCAAAAAAATCTTCAAGCTCAAGAAGCGGACCATCGGCTAGAACAACGGCCCGTTCAACCATATTCTCAAGTTCACGAACATTGCCGGGATAGTTGTGGCTGAGCAAAAAACGCCGGGCCTGATCTGACAAACCCTGAAAACGGCGATTATTGAGTTGACTGTACTGAACGATAAAGCGCTCAAGCAAGAGTTCCATATCCTGGGGCCGGTCGCGCAAGGGGGGAATGGTTAAGGGAATAACATTGAGACGAAAATAGAGGTCTTGGCGAAAATTACCTGCTTCAACTTCCTCTTGCAGATCCCGGTTGGTGGTCGCAATAATCCGCACGTCAACCGGCACCGGCTGGCGCCCGCCGAGTCTATCGACCTCGCCTTCCTGGATGACCCGCAGGAGTTTGCTCTGCAAAGGAAATGCCATTTCACCGAGTTCATCTAGCAGAAGGGTGCCGCCATCAGCCTGTTCAAACTTTCCGATTTTTCTTTGTGAGGCTCCGGTAAAAGCCCCTTTTTCAAAGCCAAAGAGTTCACTTTCGAGAAGATTTTCAGGCAAAGCCGCACAGTTTATAGCAACCATCGGTTTAGCAGCACGCGGACTTTTTTTCTGTATAAAACGAGCCAAAAGCTCTTTTCCGGTACCACTTTCACCCTGAATCAGAACGGTCGCCCGGGAGGCTGCGGCCTTTTGTGCCAAACGCATCATTCTAACCATGCGCGGATCGCGAAAAAGCAGTTCATCGTAACCCTCGTTTTCAGAATCACGCTGAACCTGACTCGTAACAATCTCAACAACTTTTGCAGCCAAACCCTCCGGTGAGAAATTTTTCTTCAACAGATAATCGACCGCCCCGGCACGAATAGCGGTCACAGCGCCGTCAACCGTAGGCCGGCCGACAATCGGCAGAATCGGCAAATCGGGATAAGTACGACGCAGATAGAGCAGCAGGCTAGCGCCCTGAAAATTACAATCCAGCTCTCCCATAAGAAGAGCCGGCAAAGCTTCCGCCGCCAGAACCCGATCAACATCAACCGGCAACGCGGCAGTCGTCACCCCGATTCCGGCCTTTGTGAGAATCTCAGAAAAGGCGGCGGTAAATTGCACATCGCTATCCCAGAGAACTATTTTAATGAGCGTCTCTCCTGCTGCCATTTAAAACCTTTGACTGCGGTTTGGGCCGAAGCTGTCCATGAACTCTCCTTATAGTCCTGCTGCAACCTAAGCAGAATCACATCAATCTTATCCTCCTGAAAAAGACCGATTTGACAACGCAGCTGCCAATACAGTAACTCAGCTATCTCCGGGGCCGGGGCCATAAGAGAGAGTTTTGCAAACCAGGCACCGGCCGCATCATATTTTTTTTCCGCATACAACATTCGCGCAAGCCGGTAACCGAGCAACAGACGTTGATCAATCTCAACCTCTTGTGGATGCATAAAAGCCAGAGTAACGGCCCGGCGCAAAACCTCCAAGGCTTGCGTTTTATCCTCTAAAAGCAAGAGCAGATCAGCCTCCAACACTGCCATATCAACCCGCTCTTTAATCTCCGACTCAGCTATTTCTTGCTTGATTTTATTGAGTAGCTCAAGGGCTTCAACAACCAACCCCCGATGCTGAAGCAGACGCACTTTCAAAAGCAACATTCGCACCCGCCAGACGGTTGGCAGATCTTTGAGAGCAAGGGTTGCAAGAAAACTCTCAGCCTCATCGTACTTCTCCAGCCCTAGCAGAAGATCGCCTATCCCCCAGTTGATGATCAACTTTTGCCCGAAGACGGGTTTAAGTTTTGCAACTTCCCGGTAAACCTTCAGGGCGCCGGTTTTAAAGCCCTCTTTATGTAAAGCCTCTCCGACCCACAAAAAAGGATAGACAGCTCCGGGACGAGAAAGAAAATCGTCTCCATACTCTTGCTGCAAAGCAACTATAGCTTCATAATTTTCCTCTTTATAAAGCTTCTTAATCTCAGCAAAAATCGTTTTTTTCATGGTCTTAAAGGCGACATCTCTGAGACCCGGCTCAAGTCGACGGGCTAACATTAAAGCCAATACCCGACGGGCTTTTTCGTATTGGCCCTGACTAAAATAGAGTTTACCGAGATCGAGCCGAGCAATATCAGTAAAGGGACTCTCGGGGTGGTGCTCAATCAAATACCGATAAGCTGCCTCGCTATTCAGAAAAGGGGTATAGTTTTCATTAAGCTGTTCAAGCTTCTGTCGAGCTTTAGGCTTCTCTCCAAGAATAGCCATCTTCAAACGGGAGACAATATCACCCTCACTACCGGGGAACTCTTTTACGACCGTTGTAAACATGAGCATCGCATCCGCTGGTTTCTTTTCGAGAACCAGAATTTCGCCAATTTTGGCCAGCGCCTGAGGTGTATTTTCATTCTCAGGAAAGAGGTTGCGCATCATGAGAAAGTACTCTTTCGCTTCCAGGTAGCGCTGTAACTGGTGATAGGCGCTACCGAGAAGATAGAGTGAGAGCGGGTCTCGCTGTAAAAAATCGGGATCTTTTTCGAGACCGACCCGATATTCATTCAGGGCTTGACGGGCTTTGCCTAAAGAGGTCAGGGCGTTAGCACGATAGTAGTGGGCGTATACCGAAAAACCTCCTTCCGGCTGTCGCTTAAGCAGATCGGAAAAGTCATCATAGGCGTTCTGGTAACGTTTCAAAGAAAAATTGAGGCGGGCCAAAGCAAAGTTGGCGGCCGGAGCAAAACGACTCTCAGGATAACGCTTTAGCAGCGCTTTATAGACGCCGGCGGCCTCATAAAAAAACTCCATCTTTTCATAGAGACGGGCCACCTGCAAAAAAGCCCAGGGAGCCTCGGGATGATCTTCGTGAGCTCGTACCGCAAGCAAAAATTCATCTATCACCCCAGCCAGGCGGTCGCGGTTGCCACCATCGGCAAGAACGGCCTGGGCTCGGGCATCATAACGCCTGAATTGGGCCGGGATTGCAAGCGATGAGTCGGGAAAGGAGTCAATCATTCGACCAAAAAACCCCTCAGCTGCAACATAGTCAGCTTCCTGGTAAGCTTTTAAACCCTGATCAAACAACTCCTGTCCGGGCAGAGGCTCAATTTCAGCATCGGCAACTCCAGATTCAGCATCGAGATTCTCGGCCGGTAATGCCGGCGGTAACTCTTTTGCCTGATCCACCTCCGCTTCGTCTGTCGAAGGAAGCGGCTCAATTTCAGGTTTCTCTAGAGAAACGGCAAGCGCCGGCTCGTCAATCTCTTCAGATTCGGAGCGCACGGATTCAGACTCTACTTGAGCGGGAGACTCCGGGAGTTTGGAAGCAGGCTCAGAAAGAAGAGCTTGACGGGGTTCTTCTTTAATAGAAGAAACCGTTGGCAATAGAGTCGAAGTCGGTTCTGAAGTGATTTCAGTCGACCCGGGTTCGGCCTCGTTTTTGGACTCCGACTCAGTCTTAACCTCGGGTACAGGAGTTTCCTTAACTTCAGAATCTGCGGCAACGGGAGCAGGATCCGCTACAGCCAGTTTTTTGGCGGGAGGGTCGCTCCTTACAACCGGCTCGTTGACTTTAATATCAACCACACACATTGCCGGAGATTCAAAGAGAGAAACCTTAAAACTATAACTGTCTATTCTTAAATATATCGCTATCTCAAGATACTGCTCTCTCTTGCTGACATTTACCCCTTTAACAAAGGGATCATCCAGCACCTTGATCGGCTGGGCTCCAAAATTATGAAATTCAAAAAGTTTTATTATCAATTTGCGATTTTCATGATCCTCTTCGGTTTCATAATAGCCACCCTGGTTGAGACGCATAACAACCCGGCTTTTGGCTCCCTTTTTATCACTCTTAAGCTGAATCTTAAGAAGGTTTTTACGATTACGCTCAATCGCTGAAGCTCTCTCCGGCCCGACCATCATAACCAGAACCAGAACCATCAAAAAAAGCCAACCGCCCCGAGAGAGGATCAGTTGAAATTCGCTTTTCCCCCACTGCTTCAAGGGGCCTCCTCCTCAAGCTGATTCCGGCGAATCTTCTCAATCAAAGTCGTCCGATTTATCTGCAACAGCCGAGCCGCCTGCTCTTTAACCCCATGAGTACGCTTTAAAGCTTCAGCAATCAACTCTTTCTCAAGACGAGTCACTTCGGATTTCAAAGAGAGACCGGCAGCCGGCAGAGTAACTGTGGCAGCCGTCTCCAAAGCTTCACCACTGCCTGAGTCCCCGGTCTCGGGTTGAAAGATTTTCTCCGGCAAATCGAGCGGCATGATCCAGGCTCCCGGCTTCATCACCGCCGCTCTCTCGATCACATTCTCCAGCTCTCTGACATTACCCGGCCAATGGTAGTTCTCCAATAACCACAGGGTTTCCGGCGTAATCCCAAAAACCTGTTCATCCGCCTCAAAGGCTGCGTTGAAACGACGCAGGAAAAACTCCGCCAAACCGCCAATATCCTCACGCCGCGCCCGTAACGGAGGCAGGGTTATAGGAACCACATTGAGCCGATAATAGAGATCTTCACGAAATCGTTCATTGACGATATCTTTTTCAAGATCACGATTGGTAGCCGAAACGATACGTACATCCACCTTTTTGGGCTCTTTGCGCCAACCCAAAGGTTCAATCGTCTTCTCCTGTAACAAGCGCAGTATCTTAACCTGCAAAAGAGGCTCCATATCACCGATCTCATCAAGAAAAACGGTACCGCCATGGGCCATTTCAACCCGTCCCATACGATCGCCATGAGCCCCGGTAAAAGCCCCTTTAACATAACCGAAAAGTTCGGATTCCAGAAGGTCGTGCGGAATGGCACCACAATTGACTGGAACAAATGGATTCCGACAACGACGCCCCAGGGTATGCAGGGCTCTGGCGGCCAGCTCTTTTCCGGTTCCACTCTCACCCCGAATCAACACACTACTATCGGCTGGAGCGACCTTAAGCAGTTGCCGATAAACTTCCTTCATGGGATCCGAGGCCCCAATAAAACCGCAGAAACCCTCCTCAAACAAAATTTCATCAGTCGGCAGAGCACTGCCAGCGTCACTCAAAGAGTGGGCCCCGCTTAAACATTGCTCAATAACACGGCTGGCTTCAACCTTCCGCAAGGGGGCAAAGAGATAGTTATCAGCCCCGCTCTGGAGCGCCCGACGCACCGCTGCCAGCGCTTCACGACGGCAGATCGCAATCACCGGAAAGCTCTCTAAGGCAACTTCTTTCAAAGCCAACAAAGAGCTCCGCCAGGAAGCATCGCCCTCCTCGCGACAATCAACCATCGCAAAGGCAATGTCATGGGGAAGAGAGGCCTCCGGCACAAACTGCGGAAAGATCGAAAGAGCGACTTCGGCCGGCAGGGCTTTGGCAAGGTCTGCAGATAACTTTTCACTCTCAGTCAATAGTAGACAAGAAGATGACATATAAAAAAATTACCTGACTCTGCCGGACGACCATCAAAACCTTCGGCCCGATGGCAGAATCGGAGCAAAAAAAATTGTAATTACTCAGCGTCCGGGTGTTCAGGCGGTTTTTCTCCACTTCTTAAGCTCAATTTCTGTTTTTCCAGCGCTCATTCCGCCCAAATTGCTAACTCGCGCTAAGGCGCTCAAACAACAG